>JBFFCW010000008.1:0-28463 GCA_041559695.1 Desulfobacterales bacterium | reverse complement strand
GTGGTATGAAAGATCCGCGGCATTGAAAAACGCAATATAACGCCCAAGTTGAGCGATCAGCTTCGGTTAGACTAATGTACAGGGAGGTTTTATCATGACTAAAAAGTATGATGCGATCATCATCGGGGCGGGCATTATCGGGAGTCCCATCGCCTATGAGCTGACCCTGATGGGGTATAAGACGCTCAATATCGACAAGCTGTCTGATGCCGGCGAAGGCTCCACCGCCGCATCCTGCGCCATCGTCAGGGCCCATTACTCCACCGAGGACGGTGTGGCCATGGCTTACGAGGGTTTCAAATACTGGCTGGAATGGGAGGATTACCTGGGTCATGTAACGGATGAAAAGGGCCTGGCCAAGTATATGAATACGGGTTCCATTTTGCTTAAATCCCAGGGGCATGACTGGCGTAAAGTTCAGAAGCACTATGACGCCGTGGGGGTGCAGTACGAAGAGTGGAGTAACGAGCGGGTCAATGAGGCCGTGCCGGTTTATGATTTACACGAGTTCTGGCCGGTGCGACGGCCCGAAGACCCCAAGTTTTTTGATGAGCCGACCAAAATGCTCGAGGGCGCGCTTTTTTGTCCCGAAGGCGGCTATGTCAACGATCCGGCGTTGTCCACCCACAATATCATGCGGGCGGCCGAAGCCAAGGGGGCTGAATTTATATTCAACGCCGAGGTTGTCGCAATCAGAAGTCAGAACAATCAGGTGCTCGGCGTGACGCTTAAAGACGGAACCCAGATAGACGCACCGGTGGTGGTTAACGCCGCCGGCCCTCACTCTTACAAAATCAATCAGATGGCCGAAGGCGTCTATGAAGGGTGCAACATCAAAACCAAGGCCCTGCGGCACGAGGTGATGCATTGCCCATCCCCGGAAGGATACGACTATCTGAATGACGGTTACCATACCTCCGACGGCGATATCGGGTGCTATTATCGCCCGGAAACCGGCAACATGTTTCTGATCGGCAGCGAGGATCCGGAGTGCGATCCCCAGGAGTGGGTCGATCCTGATGAGTTTTATGCCGGTCAAGGGGAGCAAGGGCGGAACAACGAGCTCTCCGAAGCCCAGTGGAAAGCCCAGACTTACCGCTGCGCGAAGCGGGTGCCCAGCATGCAGATACCCAACCAGCCCCGGGGGGTCTGCGATCTTTATGATTGTTCAGATGACTGGATTCCGATCTACGACAAATCCGATATGAAGGGTTTCTACCTGGCCAACGGTACCAGCGGAAATCAGTATAAAAACGCCCCGGTGGTGGGTGCCATGATGGCGGAATTAATCGACGCCTGCGAAAAGGGTCTGGATCACGACAAAGAGCCCTTTCAATTTACCCTGCGCCATATTGGGCGCACCATCGACGTTGGATTTTTTTCCCGTAATCGGGAGATCAACCCGGATAGTAGCTTTTCGGTTAATGGATAGTTCGTCGTGTCAAATATTTTAACCATCAAATTCAATCATTTGTATAAATTGTTCACGCCTTTTCTCAGGGTAATAGGTGTCAGGTGTCAGTGTTCAGGTGTCAGGATTACCAAAACGATGACTCGATTCCGCATTCTGCATGCTGACACCTGACACCTGACACCCGAAACCTCGATTAACATTCCACCGATCAAAATTTAAATCCTTAACGAGTCACGACCTGGAAACCGGAAACGCGTATGAAAATCTACGTGTGCGTCAAACATGTCCCGGACACGGCGGCCAAGATCACGATCATCGCGAACAACCAGATTGATGAAAAGGTAACATTTATCATCAATCCGTATGACGAGAATGCCATCGAAGCGGCCGCCGGGCTTAAAAAGCAAGTCGCTGATGCGGAGATCGTTGCGGTGACCCTGGGAAAAGCGGCGGCCGAATCCACGCTGCAATCCGCTTTGGCCATGGGGGCGGACCGGGGGCTCTTCGTCCACAGTGATTACCACCCGGACAGCCTGGTTACGGCGCGGGCGCTGAAAGCGGCTATTGAACTGGATGGCAAGCCGGATATCATCTTTAGCGGCAACGAATCCATTGACAGTGAAGGCTTTCAAACCATGTTCCGGCTGGGCGCGGCCCTGAAAGTTCCGGTGGCCAGCAATGTTGTCGCTTTCAAGATGGAAGGCCGGTTTGTCACAGTAGAATGTAAAATGGATGCCGGCAGCATCGGGGTCATCCGGATGCCGCTGCCGTGCATCGTTGGCGCCGGCAAAGCATTGAATAAGCCCCGCTATCCCACCCTTCCCGACATCATGAAGGCCCGCAAAAAGCCGATTCGAACCATTACCCTTGACAGCCTCGACCTGGACTCCCCGGCCGGAAGCATGGAGGTTGTTGAATTGCGCCCGGCATTTGAAAAACGCCGGGGCAAAATCATTGGCGGTCCACCCGAGAAGGCCGTGCAGGAGCTTGTCGAACTTTTGCGGGCAGAGGCAAAGGTCATTTGAATTGCACGAAGGTGGAGATTGATTCTCATGCAAAAAATCGGGCTTCTCATAGAAACCAACGCAGACGGCGTCAAGCCGGCATTAAACGGCGTTATCACGGCTGCGCGGGGGCCGGAGCACGAACTCTATGGCCTGGTGTTTGACGGCAAGGGCGCTGCGTACACAGACGAATTGCAAGACTACGGTATTCACAAGATTGTCAATGTTCAATCAGCTGAAGGGCTGTTGAGCTGGAATCCGGATAACTGGGCCAGGGCAATCGTCCAGGTCATGGAACAGCTGGGGATCAACATATTATTGGGCCTGACCACCTCGCAGACAAAAGACGTGTTTCCCCGCATCGCTGCCATTCTGGATGCACCGCTTTTGCTGGATTGTATTGGTGTCGATCTTGAAACCTTAACGGCGGAAAAATCTCAATATTCCGGCAAAACCGTTGCAACCTTCAAACTGCGCGGGGCCCATTATCTTTTCGGTATCCGCCCCAACGTGATCACGGCCCACCCGGCACCCGTCACGGCAGAGGTGTTGTCCTTGCAAGCACAAATTGGCGATGCATCTTTAAGGGTTGAGGCCGTTAAGAAAGATTACGCCGGCACAATGGATCTGTCCGAGGCTCAAATCATCATCGCCGGTGGTCGCGGCATGCAAAATGGCGAAAATTACAGAATCCTGCATGAATGTGCAGATGTTCTGGGTGCGGCGGTCGGTGCCTCACGCGTTGCGGTGGATGCCGGCTGGGTCCCCCATTCGATGCAGGTAGGCCAGACGGGGACGACGGTCAGCCCAATCCTTTACATCGCCTGCGGGATCTCGGGTTCGGTCCAGCATTTTGCCGGAATGAAAACATCCGGCGTGCTTGTTGCCATCAACACCGACCCTCAGGCCGCCATGATGCAGCACTGCGACTATGGAATTGTGGGGGATCTTTTTAATATTGTCCCCCTTCTCACTCGCCAGCTCAAAACCACGCTCAACCCCGAATAAGCGCGGTGAAAATGAAATCAATTATTGGATTTAATGACGTCGCATTTACCACCGAGATCACGGAGGCCACGGAGAATAGATTCTCAATGAAAAAAGGTTTTTTCTCTGTGGTCTGTGTGAGCGCGGTGGTTAAAATTAGAACCCATTTTTGAGATGGGTTCTAATAAGGAGCGATGTCAAGGTCGAAGATCCGCCTCGGGCAAAGTAAGATCGGCAATCGCTCATTTTGGGTCTGACGTCGGGTGTGTTAAACGGTGGTTTGCGCCGTGGGTCAGGCAACGCGGTTTTAGGGAGTTTCGGAATCTTTTTTTTCCTCTTCAATTTTTTCCGGATCTTTTTTTTCTTCCTCGTCTGACGCACCCCTGAAATTTCGGATGGCTTTGCCCATTCCTGCGCCGATTTCAGGCAGTTTTCCGGCGCCAAATATAATCAGAATGATTACCAGTATGATAATCAGTTCCGGCATGCCAATTCCAAACATAATACCTCCTAACTATTCAGGCCTGGTTTGTTTGAGTTCATCGAGCAGCTGTTTGAATTCTTTTGATTTAATATAGCTGTCAACACTGCTTTGATAGGCAATCCATTTCGTCCAGGCATCGATCCAGGCCTCGTTGTGCCAGTAACATTCAGGTTCCCCCCGGCCTTTTAAACGTTCGACATACTCTAAATATTCTTCAGAGCATCCCTTACAGAAGTTGTAGGGAACTCTTAGATTTCGACGGTACTTTTCACCGGCGCTGGGATCATGCTCGATTTGGGTGCCGCATTTTTCGCATTTCAGCGAGCAATGGGTACACTGAAATACCTTTTGCACGGCCAATACCTTGCGCCTTCTGATTAAAGCCGCTTTTTTGTCTTTGGCCAGATCAAGCTTTTTATCAAGAGAGATGATGTCAGCCACAGTAACCTATTGACCCCTGTATTTAATATTGCCTAAATTTGAAACCCCACGGGGGATTATCGATCTTACCGCATCTACGGCGTCAGATGCCGTGCCGCATCGTCAACCTCAGCGGAACGACATCTTCCTTGTATGTGCGGCAACCTCGACAACCGCTCAAATTGGGTATCAGCGAATCCATCGCTGAAATTGAAATCTGCCCCCAAACGAGAATCTGACTATAACATCGGCCTATTTTTGTGTCAATCTTTTCAGATTTAGCGCTTTGAAACGCTCATTTTAGAATATGATAATCAGTAATGTTTCGCTTGCAACGGGCGGCCGATTATATGTATCTGCTTATTGAAAAACAACAAAACACGTGTTACGTTTATTTGTTTAAATTGTAATTAATTACCCGATATCATATTCAGGAGTTTCATCCATGTACAACCCATTTCGCCCCCGGGGTCTTCCGGCGTTGATCGGTAGTCTGCCGCTGACGGATCACGTCGAGGCCTGTCAACTTGTATTGGAACACACGCCGCAGATTCCCCTGTGGATTCAGCTTCCAGTGCACAGAGAAGAAGGAATGGTCCCCCAATTCATGCCGGGGCTGCCGGGAATTTGCTCGACCGGGGACAGGGTATACATGGATACCGATCAGGATGACTTTGATACAGACATATTAAGGTTCTACGAAGACTATATGGCTGTAGTGGAAGGCCACACCGACCTGTCTGAATCCAGGTTTGTATTGAGTGAGGACACCGCCCGGGGGTTCTTTATTTTTGTTGAGCGCTTAAAGCGCCTTGCCACCCCCCCGGTTGCGGTCAAGGGCCAGATTACCGGGCCATTTACCTTCTGCACCGGAATATCGGATCAAAACAAAAAGGCCATTATTTACGATGAACAGGCAAAGGATGCCGCTGTAAAATTGCTGGCGTTGAAATCCCGCTGGCAGGTACAGCAGTTAAATCGTTTTGGATGTCCGGTCATTATTTTCTTTGATGAGCCCGCCCTGTCCGGTTTTGGATCATCCGAGTTTATCAGTATTTCGCAGGATGGAATTGTCCAAAGCCTTGAGGAGGTTATTGGCGCCGTGCATGCGGAAGGCGGTCTTGCCGGAGTGCATGTTTGTGCCAATACGGACTGGTCGCTGGTGCTGGATTCAGCTGCCGATATCGTCAGCTTTGACGCCTATTCCTATTTTGATCGGTTTATTCTGTATTCAGATCAGATCAAAGCATTTCTGGATGCGGGTAAAATTATTGCCTGGGGGATGGTGCCGACCCTGCAAGCAGATGAACTGGAAAAGGCAACCGCCGGGTCTCTTTTCGGTCAGTGGCAACAAAAAGCGGCACAGGTTGAAAAACTGGGTATTGATTCAGATCAACTGATATCCCAATCTTTGATCACTCCCAGTTGCGGTGCCGGGTCATTAAGTACCGAGCTGGCCATTAAGGCGTTAAGATTGACGCAGGAGGTTTCGGCGCAGATACGGCAAACCATAGCCTAGGGTTTCAGGTTCAGAGGTTCAGGGTTAAAACTCGAGGTCATGGTTCTCGCTACGCGTTTCAGACCGCCGGCCTTTGACCTTCGATTCATCTGGCGTTATTGAACCTTTCAACCTTTGAACGTTGAACCCGTTAACTTGACACCTGAACACGGACAACTGAAAAATTAAGTCTTTAGCAGGTACTACAAATTCAACACAGAGAGGTAGCGAATGACTGAAAATGCGAATGGAAGTTTTACAGGTGCGACACGTTATATCCTTGATGAAGAACTGGCTCAGATCGTAAATATTTCAATGGCCCTGGAAATGCCGCTGCTGCTGAAAGGGGAGCCCGGCACCGGTAAAACCATGCTGGCCCATGCGATCGCTGAAAGCCTGAAGATGCCCTTGATCGTATTGAATGTTAAATCCAGCATGAAGCTCATTGAGGCTCTTTACCAGTACGACACGCTGACCCGGCTCAACGACAGCCGCTTTGGCGATTCAAGCCGTGATGTCAGCAAAATAGAAGATTATATCCGGATGGGTAAAATCGGGCAGGCGTTTACTTCAGATGTTCGCACGGTTCTGCTGATCGATGAAATCGACAAGGCCGATACCGATTTTCAAGACGACATGCTGGATGTTCTCGATCAGATGGAGTTTGACATCATTGAAATCGATAAAACCATTACGACAGTGCACCGCCCGGTCATTATTATCACTTCAAACGCGAAAAAAGACCTTTCCGATCCGTTTTTAGGGCGCTGCAATTTTCACCATATTGCCTTTCCGGAACCCGAGATGATGCGTAAAATTATCACGGTGCACTTTCCGGAGATTGATTCCAACCTGCTGGAAAATGCAATTACCGCTTTTTATGCCGTGCGGGGTTTCAACGATATCGAAAAGCGGCCGGCCACACGGGAATTGATCAACTGGATTCGGGCCCTTAAGGCTGACCCTGATTTTAAACCCAAACAACTGGAAAAGGGTGATTTGCCCTATCTGGGTGTCCTCTTTAAAAAGAGCCAGGACCTGCAGAAGGCCCAAGGCATGATAGGTCGCCGAAGGGCATACTAAAAGGCGCACAGAACAGGGCGCGCAGAGCACACGGCGCAGGGATAAATACATTCGGTTCGAGGTTGGAGGCCAGATTTCCTGACACCCGACGCCTGCTGCCTGACGCCCCAACTGAATAACTTAACTTAATCAACCAATAAACGAATTAACGTTTGAACCCTGAACCCAGAACGAAGTGAACCCATGTTCGTCGATTTTTTTTACAAATTAAAAGGTGTCGGGATACCGGTCAGTCCCACGTCCTTTTTAACCCTTCACAAAGCCCTGGGCAGCGGGCTGGTGAATTCGTTAGAGGACTTTTATACGGCTGCACGAGCCATCCTTGTTAAAAGTGAGCGGTATTTCGATATCTATGATCAGGTTTTTTCCCACAGCTTTCAGGGAGCGGAGCTGCCGGATCCAGAAGGGGTTGAGCTCGATGAAGTGGCCCGGATGATGCTGGAGAGCTGGCTGCAGAATCCCGAGGGGATGGCTGAAATACTGGGCATGGATGAATCCGCCCTTATGAAACTGACCCCGGAGGAGTTAATCGAATATTTCAAAGAGCGGCTCAAGGAACAGGATGAAGCGCATCACGGGGGGGGCAAGTGGATCGGCACCGGCGGTTACTCTCCGGTGGGTCATTCGGGCTACCATCCCGGCGGCATGCGGGTGGGAGGGGTCTCCGGCAACAAGTCGGCGGTGAAGGTGGCGATGGATAGAAGGTATAAGGATTATTCCCTGAGCGGGCCGCTGACAAGCGCTCTGATCGGAGAAGCCTTAAAGCGACTGCGCAACCTGGTGCCCTTCGGTCCTAAAGATCAGGTCAATATTGATGAGACCATCTATCAGACCATGAAAAACGGCGGCGAGATCGAAATCGTTTTTGACCGCTCGCTCAAAGATCGGTTGAAGGTGATTCTGGCCATTGATAACGGCGGCTGGTCCATGGACCCTCATGTGCCGATCGTGCAGACCTTATTCGATTATGCCCGCGCCCAGTTTAAGGATGTTCAAACCTATTTTTTTCACAACACCATTTACGGCACGCTTTGGAAAGACACGGCGCGATACAAAAAGCCCCAACCGATCGATCAACTTGTGCGTCTTGACCCCGAAACCCGATTGGTTATTGTGGGCGATGCCAGCATGGCGCCCTATGAGCTCATGGCCACCGACGGTTCCATTCATCTCGAGGACCGCAGTGGCCTGCCGAGCATCGAATGCCTTAAATTGCTTGCCGCCACATTTCCCCATACGGTGTGGTTAAACCCGGTATCCGCTTCCATGTGGGACTATACCCGCACCATTACCGTTATCCGCGAGATATTTCCCATGTTTGAGCTGACCATCGATGGCCTCGAACAAGCCGTCACCTATTTAATGCAGAAGTAATGTGCAGCTTAAGCAGGCTTTTTTTGATTTCTTAAATTAGCCACAGACTCACACAGACAAATCTTTTCCCCGGGCGACTCTGCCCGAGGAAAAACGGTATGCCCTGCGGGCAACCGTTCAACCCATCTTAAAAATGCTCCCAGGCAACCAGATTTAATCAATCTCACAACGTTTATTGAGCACCATATTTTAATCGCGAAGCGATTTACAGTTTTTGTTCGGCCAGAGCGAAAGCGGATCGGCCGAACAAAAGTTAGTGTGGGCCTGTGTGGGTCCGTGGCTAATTAAATCGTCCTTATTTCTCTGTGTATCTGTGGCTAATCGATCCGATACAACCGGTTCGTGTTGTCCCAGACGGTCTGCGCCAGCTGGTCGGGATCTTCCCCACGGACTTCGGCCAGCTTCAGCAGGACGGATCTGACAAAGGCGGGTTCGTTGCGGCGCGTGTGGTATTTTTCGGGAGCGGGTGTCAGATAGGGCGCATCGGTCTCCACAACCATTCGATTCGCTGGAATTTGGGGGACCATTTTACGCAGGTCCGCCCCCCGTGCCCTCAGGGTCAGGATACCGGTAATCCCGATGTACAGACCCAGGTCAAGATAATGCGCCAGTTCCGGTGCCGTGCCGCTGAAACAATGAACGACACCGGCGCTTTCGTTTTTGAAATCGGTTTTGAGAATCTCAAGAAAGCGTCCATTGGTGTCCCGTTCATGGAAAATGACCGGAAGTTTCAGTTCAGCGCCAATTTGCAGCTGCCGAACAAACCATCTTTCCTGATCCTCGCGGGGCGAGTACATGCGGTTGTAATCCAGCCCGATTTCCCCCCAGGCCGTGACCCGCGTTTTTTGCGCCAGTTTTGTCAGAAAATCAAGTTCAGCCGCACTGCACTGACTGGCATCATGCGGGTGGAAGCCCACCGAAGCGTAGATGCCCGGGTGGGATTCTGCCAGCTCAACCGCGCGTAAGGCGGTTTTTTTGTTGACCCCAACTGTCATCATGCGCGCAATACCAGCCTGGCGGGCGCGGTCAATCACCCGAGCCAGATCCTTGCGGTACGCTTTATCATCCAGGTGACAGTGACTGTCGAATAGTTTCATTTTTTCACCGTCAATTCGTCGGGGTTGAAGCATCAACTTGAAGCTATTTTAAATTATAGTAGGGTACCATCTCAGGTTGGCCGGTTGCCAGTTGAGCCAGTTGAGCCCGTTAAAAAAGGAGAATGTCTGATCTTATTTTTCTAACCGGCCAACGGGCAAACGGACTCAACCGGCTAAACCTAATTTTAGCTGTCGAGCTATATCAATGAACCATTAAATGATCAAGATTTTACCTTGATTTCAACCCCTGTTTCTGACAATATAATTCCCTTCGGCTTGAAATAGCCGAATCGCCGGTTGACGATCTCGCCGGCGAAATTAACGGTCGGGAGGTTTTACATGTTTAAAATTGTTAATCGGGAAGAGATGTCCGACGGGACCGTGGTCCTCAATGATATTGATGCGCCCAAGATCGCCCGCAAGGCCAAGCCCGGTCAGTTTGTGATCCTGAAAGCCAATGAAGAAGGCGAACGCATTCCGCTGACCATGGCCGAAACAAACCCTGAAAAAGGGACCGTCACCGTTATTTATCAGGTGGTGGGCAAGTCGACCGCCCTGTTTAAGACTCTGCAGGTCGGTGACGGTTATCAGGATGTAATCGGACCCCTGGGAAAGGCGACCCATATTGAAAAAGTCGGCAATGTGGTCTGTGTGGGCGGCGGCACCGGAATCGCCGTGTTGCATCCCATTACCCGGGCTTTAAAAGAAATCGGCAACCATGTGACCTGTATCATCGGGGCGCGAACCCAGGATCTGTTGATCCTTGAGGATCGTATGAAAGCGGCTTCTCACGAATTGCACGTCTGCACCGACGACGGCTCTTACGGGCACCACGGGTTTGTAACCGACGTATTAAAAGACGTATTGGAAAAGGGAGACACGAACCAGGTCGTGGCCATCGGACCGGTTCCGATGATGAAATTCGTGTCCTTAATGACCAAAGAATATGATGTGCCCACGCTGGTCAGCCTCAACCCGATTATGGTGGACGGCACCGGCATGTGCGGCGGCTGCCGTGTTTCGGTCGGCGGGCATACCAAGTTTGCCTGCGTCGATGGGCCGGAATTTGATGCCCATAAGGTTGACTTTGACGAATTGATGCTGCGGCTTCAGGCTTACTGTGAAGATGAGCAGTCGTGCTACAATGATTTTTGTACCATTCGCGACAGCAAATAACCATCAGCTAAACTGAATGAATCCTTTTTCCGACGGAGGATAGAATGGCAGAACCTGTAAAGAAAAAAAAGAAAACCGATAAAATACCGCGGGTAGCAATGCCCGAGCAGGAAGCGAACGTTCGCGCCAGAAACTTTTTAGAAGTACCCACCGGCTACACACGGGAAATGGCCGTACTGGAAGCCCAAAGGTGCCTTCAATGCAAAAAGCCGGGTTGTGTGGCCGGTTGCCCTGTGAGTGTTGATATACCCGGTTTTATCCAGCTCATAAAGGAAGAAAAATATACCGAATCCATTCGAAATCTATGGGGCAAAAATAGCCTGCCGGCGGTTTGCGGCCGCGTTTGTCCCCAGGAAATTCAATGCGAAGGCTTATGCATCCTCGCCAAAAAAGGCGACCCGGTGGCCATCGGTAACCTGGAACGGTTTGCAGCCGACTGGGAAAGAGATAATGGGACCGGTGAGCTGCCGCCCAAGGCCGAACCGACCGGAAAGAAGGTTGCCGTGGTCGGTTCGGGACCATCCGGCTTGACCGTTGCCGGTGATTTGATCGTTAAAGGACATGATGTAACCGTTCTGGAGGCGTTTCATAAACCAGGCGGCGTTTTGGTCTACGGGATTCCCGAATTCAGGCTCCCCAAGGCCATCGTGGCTCAGGAAGTCAATTTTCTCGAGCGGCTGGGTGTCAAAGTTGAATGCAATGCGGTGGTGGGACGCACCGTCAGCCTGGATGAGCTTTTCGAAGAAGGCTATGACGCCATCTATCTGGGTGTGGGCGCCGGATTGCCGCGCTTTATGAACATACCGGGAGAAAACCTTGTCGGTATCCTTTCGGCCAATGAGTATTTAACCCGGGCAAATTTGATGAAGGCCTATCTCTTCCCGGAGGTGGACACCCCCATCCCCATCGGGAAGGATGTGGTGGTTCTGGGTGCCGGCAACGTGGCCATGGATTCGGCCCGCACCGCCATGCGGCTGGGAGCGGATAAAGTTCGGATCGTCTATCGCCGCTCGCGGCAGGAAATGCCGGCCAGAATTGCCGAAATTCACCACGCCGAAGAAGAAGGCATTGAGTTTTTTCTGCTGACCAACCCGATCGAATATCTGGGTGACGATAACGGCCGTTTAACCGGCATGACATGCCTGAAGATGGAACTGGGTGAGCCCGATGATTCCGGAAGACGCCGGCCGGTTCCAATAGAGGGTTCTGAATTTCATCTGGACTGCGATCTTTGCATCGTGGCCGTGGGTTCCGGCGCCAACCCGTTGCTGACCGCATCAACCCCGGATTTGAAGCTAAACCAGTGGGGTTATATTGAAGCGGATCAGGAAACCGGCAAAACCTATAAAAAAGGAGTCTGGGCCGGCGGTGACATTGTCACCGGAGCGGCCACGGTTATACTGGCCATGGGCGCCGGCCGTAAAGCCGCTGATTCGATTCATGATTATCTCATGCTGGGCTGGTAACCGGAAACCATGGTTTAGAAACTAAGTTTTCAATACCATCAATAAACGTAAGCCGTGCGGATTAGTACCTGCACGGCTTACGTTTATCAGAACCTCGATGCGCCTTATGCAAAGCACCATGCCTCGAATTTTTTGACCCAGGACTGAAAGCGCTCTACCTTGTCAGGACCGTAACGGCTTAAATTGTCGGTAATTTCCGCGATGGATTTTTCGACGGGCCGGCCGTTGCCGTTTTTTGAAAAAAACGTATCCGCATAGCAGATGATTTGCTCTTCAATGGATACGGGGATCATCTCGCGCTCGGGCAGCGGCAGGTTATGGCGCTGGATGTCTTCGATACTGATCCCCACCCCCACATGCCGCTCGCAGACCAGCGCCAGTTCGGCGTGCCCTTTTTCTTTTAGCAGCGCACTTCCCAGAATCCCGTGGCAGATGTAGGGGTGTTTGCCGAAACAGCCGAACTGGGGCGTATCGGTCAGAAAGATACCGATATCATGCAGCACGGCCGCGGTTTCAATAAATTCCACATCCGGCTTCAACGCAGAAACCGTGGCGGCTGCAGCCCGGGCCTTTTGGGCCACCTGCCGGCCATGCTCAACCAGAATTTTAAAGGCTTTGGAATTCGAGTCGTAATATTGTTCTAATAGTTCAATCGGGTTCATGGTCATAAATCGCTTCGCTGGAGCGCTTCGCTTGAAGCTCTTTTCAATTTGAGCGAGTGGTATGGTTTTATTAGGCCTATAGTTCCGAAGGAACGCTCCTCGAGGCCTGACAGGCCGCTCTTAAGGTGCTGCCGACAGGCCGCGCGCTCATTGAACGAAGTGAGATTATTTATGCTTCTTGGCCAGCAGCACCCCCTCGATAAACGGGTCGATGCCGCCGTCCAGCACCTCATTGACGTTTCCGATATCCATATTGATGCGGTGATCCTTTACCATCTGATAGGGATGCAGAACATAGGAGCGGATCTGACTGCCCCAGGCGATGTCATCCTTGCTGTCGTGAACCTCCTGCAGCTTGTCGTCCTGCTTTTGTTTTTCATGCTGGTAAAGCCGGGCCCTCAATACCTTTAAGGCCATATCTTTATTGCGGTGCTGGGATTTTTCCTGCTGGCACTGCACTACGATGCCGCTGGGAAGATGGGTGATGCGCACGGCACTGCTGGTTTTGTTGACATGCTGACCGCCGGCGCCACTGGCCCGGAATACGTCGATTCGCAGGTCTTTGTCTTCAATGTCCACCTCGATTTCCTGGTCGAGCTCGGGATACACGAATACGGACGCAAAAGAGGTATGGCGTTTGCCGCTGGCATTGAACGGCGATATCCTGACCAGGCGGTGCACCCCGATTTCCGATTTTAGATACCCGTATGCATTTTCGCCGCCGGCGGTGAAGGTCACACTTTTTATCCCGGCCTCATCTCCGGGCTGGAAATCAATCAGCTCGATTTGATAACCCCGGCGCTCCACCCAGCGGGTATACATTCGAAATAACATTTCTGCCCAATCCTGGGCTTCGGTCCCGCCGGCGCCGGCATTGATGGATACGATGGCGTTTTTACCATCATCTTCACCGTCGAGCATCAGCTCCAGCGACAGGGCCGCAATTCTCTGATCCAGGCCGTTAATTTGATTTTTGACTTCGGCAAGCGTTTCTTCATCGGATTCATCAAGGGCCAGATCCAGCAGAATTTCATTTTCTTCCAGATCGTCTGTCAGCTTTTTGAATTTTTCAATTTTATTTGAAAGTGACGTGCGCTCCTGCAAGATGGGTTTGGTTTCTTCCGGATTGTCCCAGAATGCATCTTTGGCGATAGCCTGCTCGATTTCAGCCAGGCGGTTTTCTTTACCCGCAAGGTCAAAGATAGCCCCGCAGGCTTACCAGTTTTTGTTGAAGATCCTTTAAGTTTTGTTTAAGTTCCACAGACATTTTATTTACCTCCCCACAAGGGTTTGCCGGTTAGCCAGTTGAGCCCGTTTGGCGGTTATAAAACAGGAAATCTACCTGTTCTATCGGGCCAACGGACAACCGGACAACCGGTTAACCTCTTTTTAATTTAAGCGCGTATTTGCCAAACTCAAATAGTATAACAAACATTGTGCCCGCTAGGCAAGCCAGCGCCATCAGATCCCCGAAACGGGTGTAAACGGTTTTTTTGTGAATCAACGGCAGCGTTTGCGTGACAGCGGTTTCCGCGAGCAGCGGGGTAGAGGCTAAAATCCGGCCGACGGGGTCGATGAAGCCGCTGATGCCCGTATTGGCTGCCCGCGCGAGTGCCCGCCGGTTTTCCACTGCGCGAAATATGGTCATGGAAAAATGCTGGTAAGGCCCGCTGGTGGTGCCGAACCACGCATCGTTGGTGATGTTGATCAGCAGGACGGCACCGTTTTTTGCCATCGCCCGGGAAAGACCGGGAAAAATAATTTCGTAGCAGATTTGCACGCCCAGGGCATTTTCTTTCCAGGGCAGGGTCTTGCCGGGTGATCCCGGCCGGAAATCACCCACCTGGGCCACAACCTTGCCTAAAAAGGGCAGCCAGCGTTTAAAGGGCACATATTCGCCATAAGGGACCAGGTGGGCTTTGTCGTATTTGCTGATGTTTTTAGTTCCGGGACTGATCAGGTAGGCACTGTTATAATAGGCGACCCTTTCGTCCTGACGCATAAACGACGGGCTTCCGACGAGATAATCGATGTCTGCCTGTTGAATGCCGGCCAGTACGTTTTCCGTTGGACGCTTGTCGTAAAACAAAAAAAACGGTGTGGCGGATTCGGGCCAGACGATCAGATCGGGATTTTCTGATTTTGCCGCAAGCGATAACCGGTGATAGGTCTTGATGGTAGCGTCTTGAAATACAGGGTCCCATTTTAGCGACTGATCGATATTGCCCTGGATAACGGCAACCCGGGCAGTCGGTGCTGCGGCAATCAGATGGTCGGTTGCTTTAATGCGCCAGGTGCCATAGATCCAGGTGAGAAGGAATCCTGCGGCAAAAATCACGGATGCGCCGATCACCAGCGGCTTTGAAACCGGTCTGCTGTGCCACGTTTTTCGGCTGATATACGTGATGACCAGAAAAACAGCCGTATTGCCCAGGACAATTAAAAAGGAAACCCCATATGCGCCAAACAATTCGGCGATTTGAATCAAATGGTGCCGCAGATACTGCGAGTGCCCCAGCAATGCCCATGGAAATCCGGTGAAAATAAAGGTTCGAATATATTCCAGCGCTACCCATAGCAAGGGCATTGTGATCAGGCACCGCAAAGGCGTGATGCCGATAGCGGCAAGGGTCATGGAAAAAACAGCCGGGAAAAACGCCAGCACCGCTGCAAACAGCAACAGGATCACAACGCTCAGGTACAGTGGCAGATACCCGTATGTTCGCATGACGGGCACCACCCAGTAGAGCAGCGACAGATAATGAACCAGGCCGGTGATAAAACCGATCCGAAAGCTTTGTCTAACAGAAAGATTCGCAATTGCCACCAGCAGCGGTACCAGCGCAAACCAGGCCAGCCAATCGAGTCCGATTTTGGGAAATGCGCCGCTCAACAGCAGGCCGCTTAATGCCGCCAGCAGTATATTTATTCTAGCGAATTTCATGATATTCATTTTGATGATCTCGTAAAAAGTCAGAAAAACAATCTTTTACGAGAGTGTTTCGTATTTGGTGTTTAGTGTTTAGAATTCTAACAAATCGACATAAGGTCATATACGTTATACTAAACACCAAACACCCGATGAATTCGAATTTTTAGGGATTCATTAATTTTCGCCTTTGATATTTGTAACTATATATTGTATGTTTTTTTAAATCAAATACAACATATATAGATTCGCAATTCCTCTGAACGCCATCTTTACCAAATTCACTGAAATATAATATGAAGCTCAAAAAGTGTTCACTGAAAATACTCCCCGAACGAATGGCCGTTTGCCGCTTCGAGCCCACGGCACCGCTTCCGGACTGGATTGGAAAAGTCGGCTTCTATTCGCTCACGCGCACCGAAGCGGAATTGACCCTTGTTTGCCCGGAGGCTCGCCTTGCTCCGGGAACAACCAGCGAAACCGGCTGGCGATGTTTTAAAGTTCAGGGGCTATTAGACTTTTCTGAAATTGGCATTATTTTTTCCTTAACCCAACCGCTGGCCCAAAACGGCGTTTCGGTATTTGTCATATCGACTTTTGAGACAGATTATTTCATGGTTAAAGAAAAAGATATTACAAAGGCAATTGATGCGTTAACCGCCGAAGGGCACCAGGTGCTCAAATCGGACTGAGTGCTGAGGGCTGAGGCCAGCAACCCTGAACCTTTGAACCGCTGAACTCTGAACCCAGAACGGAGAGGAATTGAACATGTTCGTAACCTTTTATGGCGCGGTAAGGGAAGTGACCGGCTCCATGCACCTTTTGACAACAGATGAAGACCGGGTCATCCTGGACGCTGGATTGTTTCAGGGCCGCCGTAAAGAAGCTGCCGAAAAAAACAAAGTCATCCCCTTTGACCCGCGAATGCTTACCAATATTGTGCTTTCCCATGCGCATATCGATCACTCCGGCCGGATACCGTTGCTGGCCAAGCACGAATTCAGCGGCCGGATTATCTGCACGCGTGCCACTGCGGCCGCCAGTGAATACCTTTTACGCGATTCCGCTCATATTCAGGAGTCCGATGCGAACTACCTGAACTATAAAACCGCCCGTAACGCTCTAACCCGCAAGGGTTTGTCTAAAAGCGGCAAAAAAAGCGGGAACCGTAAAAACAAAGAAGCAAGGAAAATTTTAAAGAAAGACCGCCATAAGCTCAACCTGGATGCCATTAACGACGTTATCGAAAGCCATCATCTGGAAAAAATCGAGCCTCTATACAGCATTGCGGATGCCGATGAAGCACTTGAGGTGTTTGACGGAAATCCGTACCGGCATCCCATTCCCATTGGTAAAGACCTGATTTGCACCTTTTACGATGCCGGCCATATTCTCGGGTCGGCCTTTACCCTGATCCGCGCCCGGCAAAACGGACGGGATTTGAGGCTATGTTACACCGGTGATATCGGGCGCTTTGATAAACCGATCATTAAAGATCCGACACTGGATTTTAGTGAAGAGGATCAACAGATTGATTTGCTGATCATGGAAAGCACTTACGGGGACCGGCTGCATGAGCCGGTTCAAGACTTAAAACCGCAGCTAAAAAAGGTTCTCATCGAAACCCATAAACGCGGCGGGTCGATTGTCATTCCGGCATTCGCATACGGCCGCACCCAGGAGCTGCTCTACACCCTGCATGAGCTTTATGATGACCCAGACGTACCGCGCATGCCGATTTACGTCGACAGCCCGCTGGCGACCAACATTACCCGGGTTTTTGGGGAGCATCCGGAAGTTTATGATGAGGAAACCCACAATGCCTTTCTGGAGAAAGGCAAAAATCCGTTTTCAATGGACAAGATCCACTTTGTGGGTTCGGTAGAAGAATCCATCGCACTCAACCACGAAACCAAACCGCACATTGTGCTTTCGGCATCCGGCATGTGTGAAGCCGGGCGCATCCTGCATCACCTGCGCTACAAAATTCACAATGCCAAAAATACGATTCTGATGGTCGGCTTCCAGGCCCAGAACACCCTGGGCCGGCGAATTCTTGACCTGGGTCTAAAATATGAAGAATCCGGTCGGAAAGGCGCCCCGCCGGCCGTGAGGTTTTTTAACAAAGAGTACCCCTTGAAAGCGCATGTTGTCAGACTGGGTGGATTCAGCGCCCATGCCGATAAAAATGAGATGCTGCATTTTCTTAAAAAGTCCAATTTGAAAATAAAAAAAATCGCCCTCGTCCACGGCGAAGAAGATCAGATCCTGTCATTTGCCGAGTTTTTGAAAAAGGAGGGCTTTTCTGTGGTGGTGCCCAAGCATGGCGAGTCTATTGAAGTCAAATAAAAAAGCGATCTCAATTGTCATCACGGGCAAGTGCGGCAGCGCGGTGCTTATCTCAGAGGATGATTGGCGCTCTATACAGGAAACTCTCTATTTGTTGAATATTCCCGGTATGCGGAAGTCAATCCGGGAAGGATTAGCCACCCCCATCGAAGAATGCTCCGAGAAACTTGACGGGTAATGTGGCGAGTCGTCTTCACAAAACAGGCCCCAAAAGATGCCAAAAAACTAACTGCTGCCGGATTGCGATCTAAAGCTGAAACGCTAGTGGATATCCTGCGTGAAGATCCGTATAAGAGTCCCCCAACTTTCGAAAAACTATTAGGCGACTTATCGGGAGCCTATTCCCGACGTATAAATATACAACGCCGATTAGTTTACCAAATTTTAGATAATGAAAAAGTGGTCAAAGTAATTCGCATGTGGACCCATTATGAATAGTCCGGCATAACAAAAAGACAATGAATCTATTATTTGATTTGGACGGCACACTGACTGACCCTTTTACCGGTATTACAAAATGCATTTCGTATGCGTTAGATATGCTAGGCCGAAAATTACCGCCCAGGGAGAGCTTGCGATGGTGTATCGGTCCGCCCCTGAAGGACAGCTTCGCGAAGCTGCTTGCCTCTGATGACGACGTACTTACCGAAAAGGCCGTCGCGTTTTATCGTGAAAGATTCGGCACAGTTGGATTATTTGAGAATGAAGTCTATGACGGTATTCCCGAAGTACTGGAAGCCCTCCAGAAAAATGGTCACACGCTGTATGTTGCCACATCGAAACCCGTAGTTTATGCCGAGCGGATTATCGATCATTTTGGGTTACACCGCCACTTCAAGTGGACCTTTGGGAGCGAACTCGACGGAACTCGCAGCGACAAGACAAGCCTGATATCCCATATCCTGCAAAGAGAATTGATTGCACCGTCTGAGACATCGATGATCGGAGATCGCGAGCATGATATTATCGGTGCGAAAGAGAATGGCATATATGGTTTTGGCGTTCTATGGGGATATGGAACCAAAGCTGAATTAGAGAATTCGGGTGCACACGCATTTTTCAGAACCCCTCGAGAGTTGGTCAGCGCATTTGACGGAAAGTCGAACCTTTCACTTTAAAACCTTGGACAGCGACATTTAAGGCAGGCAATGTTAAAGCAGCTCCCATTTACGTTAGGCTTGTTGGCCGCCATTGTGATCGGGTGTTTATCACATCAAACGGCTGTGCCAAATAGCGCTACTGCCGATGAGTTAGGTAACATCGTGGTGTCCCGTCGGACGTTGACAGCCAACGGCGGTCGCGTCGATTGGTGTGCTTCAAACAATCTAATTGCTTTTGATCGCATGACGGGCACCGATACCAGCGAGGTCTTTGTCATTCGCCCGGACGGAAGCGCAGAGCGATGCATCACCTGCAATTTGCCGGGCTTGCCAAAAGGGATTCGAGGCCAGCCGGCCTGGCACCCCAGTGGCGAATTTTTAGTAATCCAGGTTCAGGGGGAGTTTTACAAGGGTAGTCGGTTTGAGTTTGTTTCCTGGGGGATCCATAATGATTTATGGCTAATCGCTGCAGACGGGAAATGGGCGCAACGGCTGATCGAAACCGACTATTTAGGTGCGTCCCTTCATCCCCATTTTTCAGATACCGGCGACCGCCTGTTTTGGACCGTGCGCCAATCAACCGGCAAAAAGATCCGTCAGCGACTTTTTCATAAAACGCCCGGTAAGGAAAATCCATGGGACGGTTGGCATCTTGCGATTGCTGACTTCAAACGCGACTCTTCGGGAACAGCACAACTTACCAATCGCAGCGATCTCTACCGCGGGGAAGGCGGCTTTTTCGAATCGCATGCGCTCAGGTCAGGTGTGATCTGGTTTTCCCACACCCAAAGTGGGCGCCCTTTCGTCGATGACATCTACCGCGCTCGTTCGGACGGAACCCGGCGGGTCAATATCACAAAGTCACCGGGCACCTGGGAGGAGCACGGAGAGCCCTCGCCAAAGGGGACTCTTGTAACGTTCAATTCAAGCCGCAGCTTCGATTGGAAGAACCTGCCGGATACTGCCAAAACGCTGCGGCTGGAGCTATGGGCCCGCCAGGCGAGCACGGGAAATATTTTCCGGCTGACAGATTTCAATAAGAAGCTTGCAGACCGCGGTCGCGTTCTGACTTCGGATTACGCCTGGGGCCCGTTCGGGCGCGAGATCGCCGTCTATTATGCCGCCTTCGGCCGGGGCTCGATAACCCAAAAAATCGACATTGTTCGCCTCGATCGGGCCTATTAATACCTGTATCGCTCTTTATCTTTGCATGCGTGACGGGCGATGTTCTCAAAATTTTCCTGCAGGACTTAAATATTCATTTTGGAGGGATTGAATGATGACACAAATAATGAAAGCATTGCCGCAGTTTTCTGAAACACTGGGGCTGGATGAAGAACCGATGGGGGTTTTTTACACAGATGAAAAACCAGCTGAAGGCTTTTCCCCGAAGATCAACGAGCTGCCCACCCGGGCAAAGGAAATGAAAAATGAAATTAACTGGCAGGAAGTGTTCAGCCAATTTTCCTGTGTGATGGGCCACATCTGGCGTGCACGCAAAAAAAAGGCCGTCGCTTATTTTTCTGCCGAACAGTTCGGATGTCCCGGCGGTGCATTCTGGCTGGGCTTTAACAAACCCCAGGCTGAAACCATAATCAACTATGTTTCCACCGGCATTCCGAACTGGACCGAGGGCGAGCTGTATTGTGATTCGCCGGACGCGCTCAGACGAATTTTCGAATATGTCGACCCCCGACGGGCACCCCACAAGTTTTGTGTTGTTAAACCCATCAGCCAATTTTCAGATGTTGAAGTGCCGGAACTGATCACATTTTTTACGCGCCCGGAATCGCTGAGCGGGCTGCACCAACTGGCGACTTTTGTGACGAATGATCCTGAAGTGGTGGTATCGCCATGGGGAGCCGGCTGCGGAAACGTTGTGGTATGGCCGTTGCACTATTTATCCAAAGGCCAAAACAAGGCGGTGATCGGCGGCTGGGATCCTTCTGCCAGAAAGTTTTTTAAAACAGATGAATTATCATTTACCGTACCCTATAAAATGTTTGAGGATATGATCGAGCGCTTTAACGGATCTTTTCTTACAACCAAAAGTTGGGCGACGGTTCAAAAAAAGATTGAAAGAAGCAAGAAGACCTGGGGGGAGAACTAGCAAATCGGCCAAGGCGAAAATGAGTTGTTCGGCGTTAGCCCATAAAAGGTTTCAAATTACCGGTAGCGTCAAAATCCATCACCCTTTTGGGGGTCACCACCTCGAGATCACCTCGCGCCCGGATGTCATCTTCATAGGCTTCCGAAACATCTATTTCATTTAACAGCGCTGTGTTTTTGATACGCATGATCTTCAATTTTTCCCTGGGAATCAGACCGACGCATTTGATGGCGATCTCAATGGCCTCATAATCATTTTTGACGGTCAGCGGGATTTTGCCCATTTCCGGGCAAACGCCGGTAATGGTGTTCATGTTGAGTGCATCCATGTCAATTTTGTTGAACAGGCGTTGGGTAATGATATCGGCGATACCGACCCCTACGGCATTTCCCTCCGAGCCTTCGGTTAAATCACTGACCACAATGCGCTTTATTGTCGGGCGTTCCGGTTCCGGGGTCACCAGCGGCAGGCCAATCCGTCCGACCACTTTCGTGTCAAAGCCGGTGCCGCTGATTTCTTTGCCCATTTCATCAATCAGGATAATGTCGGCTTCGTCAAAAGGCAGGGACGGCGCATAGGCTTTGGCGGACGTCAGTAATTCTTTTTCCATTTCTTCAATGTTTTCCTTCAGGCCGACACCGATACGGGCGGTTTGCCCGTACCCGTTTTCCACAGTTCCCACGCCAAATAACAGATTCGCATGTTGCATCACTTTACGGGCGACGGCCAGGAGTACGGCGGGGTAGCCATACGTCAGCATGGCCTCGTGATAGGCGGCGGCGCCTTCTTGCTTGCCCAGGCCGATGGCCATCATTTTGAGCAAGCCGCTTTCAAATTCGTGTTCGAACTCGGTGTGCTGCTTAATGCGGTTGATCAGAACGATATGGTCTGCTTCAGACGCCAGCTTGTCAAGATAGACCGGGATGTGGTCCTCGGTCTCGCCGATCTGCACGATTTCAAGGGAGGATCGAATCGGCGCAGCGACGCCGCCTTCATCAATTCCCAGGTGCTCCAACACGCGCTTTTGTCCGGCGGCCGTCGCAGCGCCATGGCTTCCCATTGCCGGAATAAGAAAGGGATCCAGCTTTAATTGTTTGAGAAAAGAGACGACGGCCTTGACGATAATGCCATAATTGGCTAACCCGCGACTGCTGCAGGCCACCGCCACCGTCTGCCCTTTTTTAACAGAAGATTCCAGCTTTAGGTTCGCCAATTGCCTTGTAATTTCTTCGGGAATATCGCCCAGGGCGGTATCATCAAAGGTTTGTCTGATACGCATCATGTGCGGAAAATCCACCATCGTTTTTTTCCTTTTCCAATTTATACCTTTATAGAATCACACAAATCACCAGATCGTTGACATTTGTGCCGGTCGGGCCGGTGATGACGGCATCTCCGGTGGCCTTTAGCACCGTTGCGACATCGTGTTCCATGAGCATTTGAAACAAATCGTATCCCTTTTGCGCCGCCCTTTTTAGCGTTGATCCATCCGTGAGCGCGCCTGCCAGGGACGTCGGGCCGTCGGTGCCGTCCGTATCCAGCGCGCAGATCGCGATGGGATTTTTTTCGTCTAAATCCAGACAGGCGCCAACCGCCAGCTCCTGGTTCGCGCCACCCTGGCCGCGGACGGCCCCCTGAATTCGCACGGCGGTTTCACCGGTGGCGATCAGCGCGCACGGGGGGCGGACCGGATTGCCGGACAATTGAATTTCGTTAGCGATCGACGCGATGGTGCGTCCCACTTCCCGGCTTTCGCCATTGAGCAGGGTCGTCAGTAAAACCGGAGTTAAGCCGAGCGCTTTCGCCCTTTGCGCGGCGGCTTCCCAGAGCGCGCGTGTTTTTACCACCATACAGTAATATAAAGGTTGATTTGAAAATGATTTGGGCGTCTCTTTATCCGGCGTCGGGTGGGAAAGATAATCACGTACCTGATCGGATACGCTTTGCCACAGGCCATATTTTTTGAGAACCCTTTCGGCATCCGCCAGGGTGGTGGAATCCGCGCTGGCCCAATCGGTATTCCATTCCATGGAATCGGTTTTTTCATCCGAAACCGTCAGGCTGATGACAGTCGCCGGGAGCATCTGCGGAGCCAACCGGCCCCCTTTGATACGCGAAAGATGTCCCCGGACCGTCATGATTTCAGTCACATCCGCCCCGCTGTGCACCAGTAATTGATTAATGGCGACCTTGTCATTTAACGAGATGCCCTCAACCGGATAAACGCACTGGGCCGAAACTCCGCCGGACATCAAACAAAAAATTATATCCCCTTGGCCGGCCCTTTCAGCAATCTGGCATACGGCTTTACCGGCTTCCAGGCTGGTTTCATCCGGTATGGGGTGTGCGGATTCGGCCACCCGTATTCTTGCCAGGCTCCCCATCGTTTCAAAAAAAGGCTGCTTCTGCCCTTTTTTGATGGCAATAAACCCGTCGGTGATGCGATCGCCTAAAATTTCTTCTAGCGCAACGGCCAGGGGATAGGTTGCTTTGCCGCCCCCAATCGCATAAATCTTATTCACCTCAGTCAGATCAAAAACATCTTCACCGACCTGAAGCCTATTGTCTTCTATTTTGACGTAGTGCTTCAGCGCAGCTCGAGGATCGACATGCTTCAGGGTATGTTCGGCAATGTCTAATACCTTCTTGCGGCCTTCCACAAATCCATGAGAAATTAATTCAGCACGATTTTTAAACACCGGTATGTCTCCTTTAAACGAGAACCCATCTCAAAAATGCCTTTTGGCCTCATATTTTTTTTGGTGCCCCGCTTCAAATCCTCGACTTTTTGAGATGGGTTCTAAAAAAATCAATCCAAATTTCAGCCGGAAATCGTTACCTCCCGATATTGAGTCCCGGCATAAACAGCAGAAGGTCCCAACTCGCGTTCGATCTCTATAAAGCGATTGTAATTCGCTCCTCTGTCGGAGCCCCGGATACCGCCGGTTTTAAACAGACCCGCATTAAAGGCGACACTGATATCGGACAGGACGCTGTCCTCGGTTTCGCCGGATCGCTCGGACATGACCACCGCAAAGTTGTTCCGGCGGGCAAAATTGACGGTCTCGGTAGCTTCCGTCAACGTCCCGATTTGATTGACCTTGCAGAGCGTGGCGTTGGCTGCCCCCTGCGCAAGACCTTTTTGAATACGTTTTATGTTGGTGGCAAACATGTCATCGCCAATGATAAGGTGTTTGCTGAATGCATCGGTTAATATCTGCATCCCTTTTAAATCATTTTCATGCAGGGGGTCTTCGATGGATACGATGGATGGGTATTCGGTTAGAAGTTCTTTAATAAACGTAATCATTTCATCCTGTGTTTTTTGAGAACCTTCAAAAGCATAGCTGCCCTTTTCAGGATGGTAATATCCGCTTGCTGCGAAATCCAAGCCATAAACAACTTTGTCCGCATACCCGCAGCGATGGATCGCTTCACATAAAAAGTCCATTGCCTGGCGGGTAGAAGATATCGGCGGGGCAAATCCGCCGTCCTCGCCGCTGTTGGTGGCGGACTTTCCTAACTTATCAAGTAAAATATCTTTCAGGCTATAAAAGGCTTCGCAAAGAATCTGAACGGACTCTGCAAATGTCCGGGCACCGGTCGGCATCACGCAGAATTCCTGAATGTCGAGGTCGTTGCCGGCGTGAATACCGCCATTTAACAAACAGGCTTGCGGAACCGGCAAAACACTGGCATCCGCATTTAGATATTTATATAGGGTCTTGCCGCAAGCATTCGCCGCTGCTCGCGCAACGGCCAGAGAAACACCCAGGATGGCGTTTCCGCCCAAATTTGATTTATTTTCAGTTCCATCCAGCTCAAGCATCCGGGTGTCGATGGCGTGTTGATCGCCGGCATCTTGGCCGCGAAGTTCGGGCAGGATAATGTCATGAATGTTCTGAATCGCCTTAAGGACGCCTTTGCCGCGGTAGCGGGCGTCCCCGTCTCTTAATTCCATGGCCTCATAAGAACCGGTAGAGGATCCACTGGGCACATCGGCGTGGCCCCAGAATTGGCTGTCAATACAAACCGCCACCCGAATGGTCGGCATTCCGCGGTTATCAATGATTTCATAGGCTTTTATATCGCTAAGGGGATTTTCGCTCATAATATCCTTTCAGGGCCGTGTTCGGTTACGGATCACAATGTTTCAGGTTGGCACAAATTTTCCGCTTTGGCGGCGACGCGGCCGCAATTTTTGCATACGAATTTGGCATTGCGCACAAACTTTTTATATTCCTGAAGATTATGTTCAACAAACCCGACACTGTGGGCCATACACAGGTGCGCTTCATGCCCGGGATGCGGTTTTGCAATCTTCAAATCCAACGGAAACCAATCTGACATTTTTACCCCCCCTCTTATTTTGAGGTTATTAGATAATGACACACGATGTTCGGATTTTTTCCTGCAAGCCATCAGGACCAAACGGCGTAAACATCCACATTCTGCAACGGCTGAAAATACCTAACAATGCAATATTCGGGAGTCAACATATATTTAACTCAAATCCGAATGTTTTATAAACCGGGTTGTTAATTCAAGTTGTAAAACAATTTCAGGTATTATGAAATCAGTAGTCACAATAAACTAACTATTTGTTTTTAAATATAATTAAATAGTGATCTCAGATATGAATCCGCTCTTAAATTTTTATTGACAGAATTTAAACCGATTGTGTAGGTTAACTCATATTATACAAGTTTACTTTGAATACACTTTTGGCGATTAACACATAACGCGCAACCGGTAACGCCCAATCGGGTTTTAACCCCGTTGGGATTTAGTTACCTGCTCTAGGCTGATCACCCTTCCTTCTGGCATGGCTTTCTGAAAAGGTGTTGTAATTCAATGGATGATGAATTTTCCAAAAGACTCAAGGAGCTCAGAAAACAGAAACGGTTTACCCTGGAGCAACTTGCCCGGATAGCCGGATGCACCAAGTCCTATATATCTCAACTTGAGAAAGGGACCGGGGCACCATCGGTATCGATGCTCGGACGTCTTGCCGATGCACTGGAAGTGCATGTTGTCGATCTGTTTCGGGGGAATAATCGGGGCGAACAGGGCAACTGGTGTCTGCGAAAAACAGATCGTCGAACCATTCATTACCCGGATGGGGAAGTTGTCAGTCAGCTCCTGACAAAAGGCGTATTCCAGAAAAAGATGCAGCCGCTCCTATCCGTAATCAAACCGGGAGGGATGCTGGATAAGTCCGGGACCATGGAGCACCCGAAAGGCTCAGAGGAGTTTGTGCTGGTGCTAAAAGGGGAGGTCGAATTTGAAATCGGCACAGAACGGCTTCTCCTCCAGGAAGGCGACACGCTCTATTTTAATGGCGACATTCCTCATCACTGGGTCAACACCGGGAAAGAAACCGCAGAAGTCCTGTTTGTATGGACGCCGCCGGTTTGGTAGAGAAGTATAATGGAGAAAGTTTGTTATGGATGACAATAAATTTCATGCCATTGGACGGATTTCCCCGCGAAAAGAAGGTTATGCAAGGGTTACCGGCAGAGAGCGATACGTATCCGATGTGAGCCTGCCCAATATGCTCCATGCCAGAGTCCTCAGGAGCCCCTATCCCCATGCAAAAATTGTCTCTATCGATACGCGTGAAGCGGAAAAACTGGGTGCCGTATGTATTAGCTATAATGATATCCCCCATATTAAATACAACGAGCGCCAGGTCAGTATTCCGGAAAAGACCTATCGCGATCGCACCGTCTTACCGGATAAAGTGCGCCATGTTGGAGAGGGGGTTGTTGCCGTGGCCGCTAAAACAGAAGCCCTGGTCGATAAGGCCCTTAAGCGTATTGTCGTAAAATTCGAACTACTGCCCGCTGTCTTCGACCCCTATGAAGCGATGAAAGAAAGTGCACCGGTGTTGTATGAAGACATCATGCTGGGTGATAACGTCCTTCCCATCCAACAAAATGTTGCCTGTTTCAGAGAGGTCGGTGAAGGCGATGTGGCGAAAGGTTTTGCCGAGGCCGATCTGGTGGTGGAAAACGAATTTAAGACCGGACGGGTTTACCACGGCCAGATGGAGAGCAAGGCGGTGGTCTGCCGGCCGGAAGCGGACGGCGGCATCACGGTTTGGCCCACAACCCAGTCCATTCACAACACCCGCCAGCTGCTGGGCCGCATTTTCAACATCCCGTTGAGCAAGGTTAATGTGCACCGGGTTCCCATCGGGGGCGCTTTCGGCTCCAGCATTCAGATGAACACCCCCGTTGCGATCTGCGTGGCGCTGGCCCTCAAGGCTCAGAAACCGGTTAAACTGGTGTTGACGCGCGAAGAGGATATGTATGATCATTGCAAGTATCCCACCGTTATACGTCTTAAATATGGCGTCAAGCGCGACGGTACGCTGACGGCGGGCTATTTGAAAACAGTCGTTGATATCGGAGGACACAATATACAGGCATACCCGCTGCTCGGCTGCATGGCAGGATGGTTTGTGTCCCTCTACCGCATGCCGCATTTAAAATTCGAGGGCAACGCGGTCTATACCAACAAGGCGCCGGCCTGCGCCATGCAAGGCTATGGCAACCCGCAGGTTTCTTTTGCAGTTGAATCCCAGATGGATATCATCGCCGAAAAATTGGGGATCGATCCCATCGATATCCGTTTGAAAAATTACGTGGGACTCGGTGAGACATTCTGGGGGCAGGGGCCAACGGTCCGCTCGGTCATACGCAGTTGCGGTGTGGAGGAAATGCTGCTGCGAGGCAAAGAAATAATCGGCTGGGAAAAACGCTTAACCCCTCAGCTGAAGACCCAGAGATTTCGACGGGGCATCGGTGTCGGTCGCGGTTTTCATACTTCCGGAACCGGTGCGCCCACCCCCGGAGAGGTCATCGACTACTCTACCGCAATGGTTAAAATCAACGAGGACGGATCTGTTGATTGCTCAACGGCCTTAATGTGTCACGGCGGTGGAACCCTTGAGGCCGGAGCCAAGATCGTTGCCGAAGAACTGGGTGTGCCGCTGGATAACGTCGGTATATCGCCTTCGGACACCCGTTCGACCGGTTACGATGTATGTACCCATGCGACCCGGGGCGTATATTGCGGCGGCGCCAGCCTGCAGAGAGCCGCCCAAAAAGCCAAACAAAAGTTGTTTGAATTTGCCTCACGCTTAATTGAGGTAAATCCGGAGGCACTGAGAATTTATCCCGAAGAGGGCAGCGGTCAGGGCGTCATTTATTTACCGGGCACACTGGCAAAAAACATTTCCATTGGTGAAGTGGCCAAAATGGCTCAACTTAAAGGCTGGGGCACGATTCTCGGCGTGGTCAGCC
>JBFFCW010000007.1:0-28880 GCA_041559695.1 Desulfobacterales bacterium | reverse complement strand
TACCCGGATTAAGGACAGCTATGGGGCAAAAGGCGTTGCATTTTGCCAGGGAATGCCCAAAGGTCTGGAGCTTTTTGTCTTAACGCGCCTGGCCAATACGTTTGGCTCGCCAAATGTGGTCGGCCCACAGGATGTTTGTCATGCCCCACGTGAAATCAGCGGGTTGCACACCTGCGGGTTTTATCCGATTGCGGATTTCCACCATCCCAGCAAAACAATGGTGCTCTGGGGCAGCAATATCACCAGCACCAACGAGGAGGGGGCCATCTGCAGCCTCCTGCTCAAGCAGTTAAAAAATGGGACCGAACTCATCGTAATCGATCCCCGAAAAACAGAATTGGCTAAAAGGGCTAAATACTGGCTGCAAATCCGACCGGGAACGGACACCGCACTGGCATTGGCCTTTTTGAACGTCATCATCAACGAAAAAATTTATGATAGCGATTTCGTACAAAATTGGACATTTGGTTTCGGCGATTTATCCAACCACATCCAGCAATATTCCCCGGAAAAGATGTCGGCGGTGACGTGGATTTCCCCTGATCTCATCCGGGAAGCCGCGAGGTTCTACGCCCATTCTCATCCGGCGGCGATTCAATGGGGCAACCCCATCGAACAAACGATTCATAATTTTGATGCCGCCCGGGCGCTGGTCTGTCTGATGGCCATCTGCGGAAACCTCGACATAGCGGGGGGCAATGTTGGGGCCGCCGAGCCCAAAACCATCCCCTTCGGAAAATTTGTTCGAGGGGACCGGGTCCCTTCAAAGAGAAAAGAAATGATTCCGGCCTACCACCCGACCAGCCCCAGGTTGATGACCGTTCCGCCGGGCTTGTTCCGTAAAGCGGTCCTGGAGGAATTCCCTTACCCGGTCAAAGCGGTTTATCTACACGGCACCAATCCGCTGGTCACCTATGCCGACAGCCGCAAGACGTTCGAGGCCTATACAAAGCTTGATTTTATTGCCGTCGCCGATATCTTCATGACGCCAAGTGCTTCAATGGCCGATATCGTACTTCCCGCTGCCACGCATTTCGAATTCAACGACATCGGCCATTACGGGCTGGGACATGGTTTTATACTGGCGCGGCCGAAGGTCGTTGACCCTCCCGAAGAGTGCTGGCCGGATATTAAAATTGTAAATGAGTTGGGTAAAGCACTCACGTCGCATGAATACTGGTACGATGATTATGAAAAGCTGTTAGACGAGGTACTGGAACCCAGCGGGCTCAGCTATCCGCAATTCGTCGAAAAGGGTTACCTGAAGGGCAACGAGCAATTTCAAAAATACCTGTCCGCAGGTTTCAAAACCCCCAGCGGCAAGGTGGAATTATCATTATCCACTGCGGAAAAATTGAAACTTTCAGCTCTGCCGGCTTTCAGCGGCCTGCCCGAAAAAGACCATGAGGACTTCCCCCTGGTTTTGACCAGCGCCAAAAGCCGCTTTTACTTGCACTCATCTTACCGCTGGCTGAAGCCGCTCAGAGAAAAAAGAAAACACCCAACGACACAAATCCATCCGGAAACAGCAGAAAAATTGGGTATCAAGGATGGCGATGCGGTAATCATTGAAACCCGCCACGGTGAGATCACGCAGATTGCGCAGGTGACCGATGCGATTCATCCGAAAGTGATCAATGCCGCTTATGGCTGGTGGTTTCCCGAAGCAACACCCGAATCCCAGTACGACTGGAAAACATCCAATTTTAACATGCTCACCTCGATGGAAACGCTGGGCAAAGAATTCGGCACACCCAACCTGAAGGGGATCGGCTGCAGAATCCGGCGAAAATCATAGGGCGTTTTGAAACCGCTTCTAAGATTTTTGTTGATCCTGTTTTAGGGCTTGCCAAATTTTTTCAACCTGGCGTCGGGTTTCTTTCAAATTGGTTTCGTTTCGAACAACAAAATCCGCATAGCCCACTTTTTCGTCGATGGGCACCTGGGCCTTGAGAATGTTAGAGGCTTCTTCTTTGCTGATGTTATCTCTTTTACAAAGCCGTTGCACCTGCTGCTCGGTGTCGGCATAGACGACCAAAATTTTATCGAACACGTACTGTAAATTCAGCTCGATTAAAAGCGGAACTGAAACCTGGATAATGGCGTTTGGGTCCTGTTTGGCAATCGCATTGATCTGTTTCAAAAATTCTTCCAGTATGGCCGGGTGGGTAAAACTTTCCAGCTTTTTCCGCTTCTCAATATCCTGAAAAACGACTTTGGAAAGCTTTTTCCGATCCAAGGTGCCATCTTCCTGGAGCACCTGCTTGCCAAAATATTCAACGATTTTTTTCAGGGCCGGCGTCCCGGGTTCAACAACCTGTCTGGCCAATACGTCGAAATCGATGTGGGGAGCACCCAGTTCCGTCAACATGTTTGCAACGGTGGTCTTGCCGGTAGCGACCCCGCCGGTGACGGCCAGAACCAAACGGTTGTCATTCCCTTTTATTTTTTCAACGAGGCCCTCCAGATTTGAATAGGCCGGCGGAAATAATGAGGCCATATCAGGCATACCGTTTAACTCCCGTTAGATTTTAAACCTTAAGGTTTAAAGCCAATCTAGGGACGGTACTGCTCCGGCAGCACCGGCTTCGGATCCCATTCGGCCGGAAAGCTTTGATCGGGTTTTTCCCCGATTTTTTCTTTCAGCTTTTTAAGGCCCGGCCGCGCAAATTTGGGATGGCCTTCTGTTAAGGTCCTTCCATTGATGGCCGCTTCACTGCGCAGGCGCTTGCCGACGGTGCGCTCCATCTGGCGTCCGAGCCACAAAACGCGATCGACATCGTAGCCGTGCTCGATGCCCATCTCGTCAATTTGAACCAGCATATCCTCCAGACAGGTCAGACCGACATACCGCGGATCTTCATAATAGTATTCACCGGTTCCCGGCACCGGGCAGTCATCCAGGAAATTCGCCGGCTGCCCGCCCATACCGCCCAGTGTGGCTTCAAAATGCGTGATGCCGGCCTGCAGCGTTGCCAGAATCGAAGCCGAGGCCACCCGTTTGGTTTCATGAAAGTGGGCGATGTGAAGGGAGGTATCCGGTATTTGATCCAGTATCATCGAAAAATAGCGATACACATCCGGAGCTGATGCGCTACCGTCGTGGTCGGCGTGTTCGATGTCGGATGCACCGATTTCCAGCCAGCGCTTGGTAAAATCAACGGCATCCTGCAGTTCAGTGGCACCGGCGATCGGGCTGCCCCAGATGGTGCTGACGGTCCCGCACATTTTCAGGCCCGCATCCGTACATTTTTTGATGCAGCGCTCCGCCTCTTTCCAGTACTCCGGCAGGGTTGTTCCCGAATTGGCGAAGTGATGTTCTTCCTCGGTTGAAACCATCATCAGACATCGATCAGGGCCCACCCCTTTTTCCTTGAGCCGGATGGCCCGATCAACAGCACCCTCCCGGATGGTAACAGCCGTGATGCAAAGGTCATCATAGTTAACCCCTTTTTTGGCACAGCGGTTTTTGAAGCGATCGCTTCGCAGATGCCCCAGCACCTCTTCGGCATCGCTAAACTGCGGCATCAGGTAGGGATTGCCCAGATTGGTCACCTCGATATTGCGGCAACCGGCAAATATCAATTCTTCAGCATAAAACGTCTTGGCCCGGGTGGAAATAAATTGCTCCAGGTGCTGAAATCCGTCCCTGACGGTGATGTCGCCGATGGTTACTTTTTTGGGCATTCTTGGAAATATTTTCCAGTAATCATATTCAGTCATGTCGTTGTCACTCCCCCTTTCTCGGTTCTTTAAAATGGTCTTAAAAAAATTATTAACACTATTAGCTTCGACATTGGATAAATCCGAAACCCGAATATCGAAATGCCAAACAAATCCGACTCTCTTATATTCAAATGTTCAAAACAAAAAGGCATTTTCATTTACATGGCATTCGCAAACCGCTTTGTTATCGAAAAGCTTGAAACCAACACTATTTGCCCTTGTAGACCGGTTTTCTTTTCTCCTTAAAGGCGGCCAGCCCTTCAAGCCGATCCTCGGTCGGGATGCAGACCCAGTATGCGTTGGATTCGATAGCCAGGCCGGTGTGCAAATCGGTTTCCAGGCCATGGTTGATGGCATACTTGGCCTGTTCAATGGCCACCGGGCCGGCTTCACAGATCATGGCCGCCATTTTTTTGCATTCATCCAGCAGATCTTTCTGCTCGCAGATCTTGTTGACCAGACCGATGCGTTGTGCTTCTTCAGCACCGATGCGTTGTCCGGTGAAAATAAGTTCTTTGGCTTTTCCGCGCCCGACCAACCGCGGCAGCCGCTGGGTGCCGCCGGCGCCGGGGATGATCGCCAGCCGGGTTTCCGTCAGGCCCATGGTCGCGTTGGTGGATGCAATCCGAATATCGCAGGCCAGGGCAAGCTCGGTGCCGCCGCCGAGGGCGATACCATTGACAGCCGCAATCACCGCCTTGTTGAGCTGTTCGATGGAAGTGAACAGATTGCGGATGGTAAAAATATATTCTTTCACCTGATCCGGCGGCAGCGTCGCCCGCTCTTTCAGATCCGCTCCCGCACAAAAAGCTTTCTCACCGGAGGCGGTAATGATAACAACCCGAATGTTCGGCTCAAAGCGAAAAGCATCGATCTGATCTCGCAATGCATGCAGCATGGCAAAATTGAATGAGTTCATGACCTCCGGGCGGTTTAAGGTCAATGTGGCGACACCGTTCGCTTCTTCAACTAAAAGGACACGTTCGTTCATATACTCCTCCTCGTGCTCGTCGTTGTCCTCGTCCTTGTACGCGTACTCGTATTTGAGATAACCTCGAGGACAATTACGATTATATTGCGAATCCCCTCTCCCTGAGCGAGCGCTCGGTCATATTGTTATTTTTTAATGGAGTCGGCTATATTTGTCAATAGCTTTGTGAATATGGCCTTTTTGTTCAAAGTTACTAATTTTTTATTTAATTACAAATAGTTAATTTGAACAGTAAAATCCGGTCCCGAAAAACTTGACAATTTAAAAATGGTCGTGCTATTCATTGATTGAGCGCTCGCTCAGTTCACATTGGGACTTGCATTCGTGGGCTACGCGCTATAGAAAACAAAACAGGTGCAAAAAAGCAAAACTTTTTTCATTTGGGTTTTACAAAGGAGATTCACGTATGAAAGAAGCAGTCATTGTCAGTGCGGTGCGCACGCCTTTGGGCAATTTTAACGGAACGCTGGCCAGTTTGGGCGCGACTCAGCTGGGCGGCCTGGTGATTGAAGAGGCTCTCAATAGGGCCGGCATCCCCAAAAAAACGGTCGATGAAGCGATCATGGGAATGGTATTGCCCTGCGGCTATGGCCAGAATCCGGCAAAACAGGCCGCCGTCAAAGCGGATTTGCCCTGGGAGGTAGAATGTCTGACCATCAACAAGGTCTGCGGCTCGGGCTTAAAGGCGGTGATGCTGGCTGCCCAGGCCATCCAGACCGGTGACGCAGATATCGTCGTGGCCGGAGGCATGGAAAATATGAGTATGGCCCCCTACTTTCTGGAAAAGGCCCGCTTCGGTTATCGCATGGGCCCCGGAAAGCTGCAGGACCATATGTTCCATGATGGCCTGTGGGACATTGTCAACGATTTTCACATGGGGATTTCCAATGATCTGTGTTCAGAAAAATATAAAGTCAGCCGCGAGGATCAGGATCGATATGCCGCCGAATCTTATCGCAGAACGATCGCCGCCATCAATGCCGGAAAATTTACAGACGAAATTATGCCGGTGGAGATTCCCCAGCGAAGAGGTGATGCGGTATGGTTTGAACAGGATGAGTGTCCGCAGGAGACCCGTTATGAAACTTTGGCAAAAATGTCACCGGCCTTTCAAAAAAACGGAAGAGCAACCGCCGGCAACGCATCAATCATCAGTGACGGGGCCGCTGCTGTTGTGGTCATGTCCAGGGATAAAGCCAACGAGCTGGGCTGTGAGATCATAGCCACCATCGGCGCCCAGGCATCGGCCGGCCTGGAGATGAAATACGTTCTGGTGGCCCCCATTTTAGCCATCCCCAAAGTCCTGCAAAAGGAAGGCATCTCCCAGGATGCGATCGACCTGTTCGAGATCAACGAAGCCTTCAGTGGATCGACCGTGGCGGTATTAAGAGAACTGAATCTTGACCCGGCCAGAGTCAATGTCAACGGCGGCAGCGTGGCGCTGGGTCATCCCATCGGGGCCAGCGGTTGCCGGGTGCTCGTGACCCTTTTACATGAAATGATCAAACAGAACAAAAAAACCGGTCTGGCCTCTCTGTGCCTGGGTGGCGGAGAAGCAGTAGCAATGATTGTTAAGCGTTAAGTCAGGACTTTGGTGCATTCAAGGTTTGGCTAAGTATGTTGTTATTGAATACAATCATTAAATCCGAAGCACGCCTGATCTTATAAAATTGGTCGAAATGCGAAACAATTTCAAAATTTTAAATTCAAATTCACTAAGCAGTTTTGAATTTTGGGCATTTGAAATTAGTGTTTGTTTCGGATTTCGGTTTTCGGATTTCGAATTTTGTTAAAATAAATAACAAATATCTAAAAACAAATTAGCTTACGACAGGAGGAAAGAGATGACTATAAAAACATTTGGCGTCATTGGTGCCGGCCAGATGGGCGGCGGGATTGCACAGGTTGCGGCGATGAGCGGTCTGGATGTCGTTATGAATGACATCAAAACAGAATTTGTCGAAAAAGGCCTTGCAAGTATCACAAAGATTTTAAGCCGCGGGGTCGAAAAAGGAAAAATGTCAGAAGACGATAAAAACACAATTCTGGGCCGAATCAAGACCAGTGTGGATTTAAAGGATATGGCCTCGGCGGATTACGTCGTTGAGGCGGCCACCGAGAATGAAGAAATTAAGTATCAGCTTTTTAGAGATCTCGATGAAATCTGCGGTGACCCCGTTATCCTGGCTACCAATACCTCGTCGATTCCGATCGGCCGCATCGCCGCGCAGACCAGGCGGCCGGAAAAGGTGATCGGCATGCATTTTATGAACCCGGTGCCGGTGATGAAGCTGGTGGAAGTCATCCCCGGCATTGCCACCTCGGATGATACTTTTCAGATCACCTGGGGCCTGGCAGAAAAATTTGGCAAAACACCCGCAAAAGCAAGCGACTATCCCGGCTTCATCGCCAATCGAATTCTGTTGCCGATGATCAATGAGGCTGCCTATTGCCTTTACCACGGCGTCGGCCAGCGCGAAGACATCGATACCGTCATGAAGCTGGGGATGAATCATCCCATGGGCCCCCTGGCCCTGGCCGATCTGATCGGATTGGATACCTGCCTGGCGATTATGGAAACGTTGTATGACGGGTTTAAGGACTCCAAGTATCGCCCCTGCCCGCTGCTGCGAAAATATGTCGAAGCCGGATGGCTGGGGCGTAAGACAGGCAGAGGATTCTACGAGTATAAATAGACTCGGTTTGCCCGTTTGCCCGTTGAGCCCGTTTGCCGGTTAATCAAAAGTTTTGCTCGATAATGACAACCGGCCAACCGGCCAACCGGCCAACCGGCTAACCGACGGGGAGGAATCATGCCAAGAAAAAAGGCAAAAAAACGAGTCCCGGTAGGCCAAAAAATCAAAAAAGTCAGAACCGGTAAAAAACTGAAACTTGATCAACTGGCGAACGAAACCGGCTTTTCCACCGACTATCTGAAAAAGATAGAGTCCGGCAAGGCCATTCCCCCGGTGGGGGCTCTTTTGCAAATTTCCAGAGCACTGGAGATTGACTCGGGCGCCCTGCTCAAAGAGCCGGAATCCCAGCTGGAAAGCCGCATAAAGGCCCATACCAAACGAACGGAAAATTATGCTTACACGACCTTGACGCCCGGCGCTGAAAATAAACACCTTAAAGCGTTTTTGGTCAACGTCGAACCCCATCAAGATCACAAGGGGGTCGGTTATCACCATGAGGGTGAGGAATTTGTCTATGTTCTGCAGGGCAAAATCGAGATCGCTGTCGGTGAACATTTAAACATTTTAGAAGCCGGAGACTCTTTGCATTTCAACTCCGGAATTAATCATAACATGAGAAGTATCAGCGATGAGACAACGGAGTTATTGGTTGTGATTTATTCACCTTAGCTGGCAACTGGATTCTTGCGACGGGTATCTTGTATCAGGATCGAGTATTTGCCTGAAGCACGCAGCCCGCATCTAACGGCTACGAACCAAATGCAAGAGGCCAGAAGCTAACGAGGAATTGAGATATGTCATTTAAGCTAACCGAAGAACAACTCATGGTTCAATCGATGGTGCGGGACCTGGCCCGAGCGGAGTTTGCTCCCAAGGCCATGGAGCGCGACCATACCAAAGAGTTTCCGGCCGACAATTTGAAGAAGCTGGGCGAATTGGGTTTAATGGGAATGATGGTGCCACCCGAATACGGCGGCTCCGGTGCGGATACCGTCAGTTATGTCCTGGCCCTTTCTGAGGTGGCTTACTCCTGCGCTTCAACGGCAGTGGTGATGTCGGTTCACAACTCGATTGTCTGCGAGAGTATTTTACGCAACGGCACCGAGGACCAAAAAAACCGTTACCTCAGCAAACTGGCGACCGGAGAGATCATCGGCGCGTTTGCCCTGACCGAGCCGAATGCAGGCTCAGATCCTTCCCGGCAGTCGACCAAAGCCGTCTTTGATGGCGACAGCTATGTCATCAATGGGAGCAAACGATTTACCACCACCGGAAAAAACGCCGGCCTTATCATCGTAACGGCTAAAACAGATGAGGCAAAGCGTCACCGCGGAATCAGTGCTTTTCTGGTAAAACAGGGCACGCCCGGATTGACGGTCGGTCCGCTGGAAGACAAAATGGGGCTGCGCGCATCCGACACCACCGATCTGATTTTTGAAGATTGCCGCATTCCGGCTGAAGATCGTCTGGGCAATGAAGGCGATGGTTTTTTAATTGCCATGACCGGCCTTGACGGCGGTCGGATCGGGATCGCCGCTCAATCGGTGGGCGTGGCCCAGGCAGCGTTTGATGCCGCTGTTCGCTATGCGCAGGAAAGGGAGCAATTCGGCCGGCCGATTTCCAAGTTTCAGGGATTGCGCTGGATGATTGCCGACATGGCGACCGAAATAGAAGCGGCGCGTCTGATGACGTTTTCAGCCGCTGAAATGAAAGATCGCGGGGAAAACTACACGGCCCAGGCGTCAATGGCCAAGCTGTTTGCTTCCGAAATGGTCAACCGCACCACCGCAAAGGCCCTTCAAATGCACGGCGGATACGGCTTTACCAAGGAATATCCGGTCGAGCGCTTTTACCGGGATGCCCGGGTATTTACCATCTACGAGGGCACCTCCGAAATTCAACGCATCGTGATTTCAAATCATATTCTCAAAGATAAACGTAAACCGTAACAACTTAATACAGGTTTCAAGTGTTCCGCCAGAGGCGGATCAGGTGTCAGGCGTTCCATCTGTTTGATTGGCTTAATTCGCTCAATTGGTTCGCCTGGAGGCCTGCGGCCGGTTTCATTAGTTCAATTGGTCTAATTGGTTCGATTGGTTCTGCAGATCAGCCATTCAATCTATTAAACAAATTTAACCAATTAAACTAATCGAACCAATTTAACGATAGAAATTATCCAATTCAACCAATCAAACAAAAAAAAGCGAATCTGACAATTTCTGGCACCTTGAACCCCTGAACGCTGAACCTTGAACCCTAAATATAATAACTGTATTTACGACAAAAGGAGAAAACGATGGCTCTGATACAAACGGTTGAACCCGACAAGGCAGAAGGTAAGGTTAAGGAGATTTATGACTTCATGCAGAAAAATGCCGGCGTAATTCCCGCTCCGCTGCAGCTGGCAAGTGCCAGCCCCTGGATGTTGGACATGGTTTGGCATTCGATTCAGTATTTTTCCCAGCATTCGAATCTGGGGTTCGGACTGCTCTCCAGTATACGTTATCTGGTGGCGCAACAATACGACTACGCCTTCTGCACCGGTTTCAATAAGAATATGTTGAAGATTCAGGGCTTATCGGATGAGGATATAGAAAAGATGGAAAAGGATCCGCTCCAAGCACCTTTGGACGATAAAGATCGGGCGATGGTGTCCTTTGTGATGAAGGCGGTCAAATCACCGGATGATATTGCAGAGCAAGATGTGGCAAGACTGCATGACCATGGGTGGACAGACAATGATATTCTGGATGCCCTGGCACACGGCACCAATATGATTGGATCCAGCATCCTGATGAAGACCTTCAAAATGGATCAGGCGTGCTGATCTCAGCGTTTGGCATATAACCGGGGCGTTTCATCTTGTTTGCCGGAGCGCTGACAAATCGTCGCAGGCGGTGGAACCCGCTGTTCCAGATTCCTGGAACAAATCAGCACTTTTGAATCACCGATTCTGCCAGCTCAAACATGGGCAGGACCACATTAACAGAAGTCAGGTATAGGGATTTGATTGGGGTGCTGATATCTGGCCACGAATAGAAAAGGTCGGCACGGTGGCCGACCCTACTATCCTAAAAATTCTTTATCTTGTGGGAGTGGCTTCCAGCCGCGAAAAAAGGGCTCAAAACTCAAGTCGCGGCTGGAAGCCGCGCCCACTTAAAATTTTTAGCTTGGGGTTACATATTTTAACCCTCAAATCTGAGTCGTCTGACCTCTGAATTCCGTCACCTGGTTTCTGGCACCTGAAACCTGCTCTTACTTGAATATCTTGGCTGCCTGCTCAATATCCTCCGGACAAAATACAAACAGACATTTTTCATCCGGTGAGGAAACCGATCCATACACATAATTGATATTGATTCCCTCTTGGCCGAATTTTGAGGATATTTTTGCCAGTTCGCCTGCCCGGTTTTCGAGTTCGAGGGCAATGACCGGCATCACATCAAAAATAAAATCATTTTTTGCCAGCAGGTCGACAGCCTTGTCCGTATCGCCGACCAGCAGGCGAATCAGCGCAAATTCGGCCGAATCTTTGCGCATGGAATTATAACTGGCAGCCGAAGCAATCCGTTTGAGGGATTTTCCTCTGGCCTTGAAAAGCGCCTGAACATACGAAGACGCATCCTGTATCGTGAGGGCATCGATGTTTATGCCGGCTTCTCCGAACATGGTTGCCAGCCGGCCGAGTTCGCCTGGCACATTTTTTAAAAAAAGTGAAATTTCGTTTCTGACCATTATCTTCTCCTTATAAAATCGCTTGACGATTTTATATAAAAAATTTTAACCCACAATAAATTTGGTAAAATAGCATATAAGTAAAATAAGGCGGGAAGTCAACACTCTTTGAGTCGCAAGAAAAAGGGAATTCGGAAGGATTTGCATAGAAGGTTAGTGGACTTGGAGCAATGTGCCTTGGCTGCTTTAGTTCAAACGCTTGGCGCTGTGCCTTTTGAACCGGCGGCCAGCGTCCACTTACTCCTGAGAACCGCCGTAAAGCGCTTTGATTTGAGCCCGATCCGGTGATCCATCCTTCAGCAGGGGAAACCCGGAAACAAACTTGACGTAGCGCGGCTTTTTATAACTGGCAATGTGCTGACTGACAAAGGCGATGAGTTCCCGGCTATCCAGTTCTTGCCCTTCTTTCAAAATACAAACCGCCTTAATCCCTTCTTTCCAGGTCGGGTCCGGCACGCCAAATACGACGGCTTGCTCAACGGCCGGGTGTTCTAAAATCGCACGTTCGACCTCCGCCGGGTAAACGTTTTCGCCGCCCGGTTTAATCAGTTCTTTTTCGGCCTTGCGCCCCTCGTACCAGAGAAACCCGTCTTCGTCAAAACGGCCCAGGTCGCCGGTGTGATGCCAGCCGCCGCGAAACGCGTAATCGGTATCTTCCGGCAGATTCCAGTAACCCTTAAACACCATCGGCCCTTTAACCGCAATTTCGCCGACCTCGCCGGAATTTACCCGCTTGTCATTGTCATCGACCAGGCGCACATCTGCCAGTTCTAAAGGCTTGCCGGCTGAACCCGGCCGGTCATTATAAGCACCCAGAGTCGCCATGGCGGATGTTTCCGTCTGTCCGTAAATACAAAAAAACGTGCCGCCGGTCAATTTTTGATATCTTTCGATCGTTTCGGGATTCTCGAGGCCTTTGACGGCCTTCAGGGATGTGATGTCCTTGCCGGTTTTTTCATGCGCATCAAGGATCGAGGATAGAATCGGTGAAAAATCATAAAGAAAGGTGACTTTCTTTTCTTCAATCAGATCCACGGCCTGTTGCGCATCAAATCGGCTCATATTGACACTCAGCGCTCCGGCGTGGAAGCTGCCGGTGGCCATAAACAAGCCGGCGACGTGAAAAAGCGGCAACAGGTTCAAATGGACATCATCAGCGGATAGATTGAACAACATATGCAAACTGAGATTGGCGCTAATCACATTGCCGTGCGTTAACACCGCCCCCCGGGGCCTTCCGGCCACAGCCGCCGTATGAATGATCACCAGACCATCATCGGAGGCGACATCGACCGCATCAAACTCACCGGTGTTCTCCATCAAGCTGGCAAATTCGGCCAAATTGCCCCCTGACGGTTTTAGATTAAAATGGTGTTCAACCGAAGAAAACTTCTCCTTTGGGCCCTCTTCCATCATCTCCTGAAATTCAGGGTCCACAAAAAGAATCCTGGGTTCAACATCGTTCAAATTAAAGTGCGCTTCTTCCACCGACAGCCGCCAGTTGATGGGCACCACGATAGCGCCAAGTGCCGCAGCAGCGCCGTATAGCAGAAAAAATTCCAGGCTGTTCTTGCCCACCGCGCAAATCCGGTCACCTTTTTTAACGCCCAGTTTTTGCAAACCGCTGGCCAGGCGATCCACCTGTTCTTTAATCTCTGCAAAAGTGGCGGTTCTTTGGTCCTCGGCTTCAAACCAGGCGTCGCGGTTGTTTAAACAGATGGCGTTGCGATTGATCAGATCATAAAACGTATAATCGTGTAACCCCATAAATGATTCGCCTCTTGAAAAGAAATTTTCTCATTTAATCTAATGGCCAGGTACTTGGTGCGCAGATATCCCGCTTGCTGCCTTCCTTTTTGAATAGAGGAAGGCAGCGTTGGGATAGCCATATGATTTATTTATTAATGATCTATATATGTGGTTAATGGTTTAAGGGAAAGTTGCCTCAAAAGCAGCGACTTTGACAACACCATCGGCTTTAAAAACAGCTGATCCTTCCATAACATTGATCGGAAATGAAAAATTCGGCGCAGTCGTCCACCACTTTTCGATTGCCTTTGGGCCGCTCATCCCTTTTTCCTTGAGCTGGAATCCGCCGGTTATCAACAAACTGGTCAGTGCAGGGTTGATGTCAAAAACTGCATGGACCCGCAGTTGATTGGTTTTTCCGGGCGGAATCCACATGGTTTCCGGAGAAATGGCCCGATTAAGGCCAAATTCCTCAAGGGCAATGGAAAAGCTAAATCCATCAAGCTCCACTGGATATGCGTTGGGGTTGGTAATTTCAAAAATAAAAGCATAATCGAGGGGGGCCCCATTTTTGCCGGGGTTTCCCATGGTCGGTTTTATTTTGGGATCGTAGTACCAAAACCCAAAATAATGCTCCAGTTCCACGTGGCTCAGGGCGACGGTCGGAGTTTTGAAATTACTGTCAGACGGATGTTGCCACCCTGCGCAACCAGAAAAAAGAGCCGCAATGGATAAAATGCTTAAACAAATTAATACTGTCGATTTATTCTGCATGTTCTCCCCCTTACTTAGTTTTGAGGGTTAAGTAAGCCATCTTTTTCTTCTTTTATAATGCTTCACATCCCGAAAACTTTTTCGACCCCCGAAATCGGTCATGCCCAGATAAAAATCCTTGATATCCGGATTCTCCCTGAGTTTCTCCGCGCTGTCGTCCATAACAATTCGCCCATTTTCCATGACATAGGCATGCGGGGCGACATTGAGAGCCAGTTTGGCATTTTGCTCAACTAAAAGCAGCGAAATTTTTTCTTCTTGGTTGAGCCGGGTGATAATATTGAATATCTCATGAATGAGCAACGGGGCCAGGCCCATTGAAGGTTCGTCCAGCAGAATCAATTTGGGACTGGTCATCAGGGCGCGACCGACCACGGTCATTTGCTGCTCGCCGCCGCTGATAAATCCGGCGGTTTCACTGCGCTTTTCCCGCAGGCGTGGAAAATAGCGGTAAACCATCTCCAGGCCTTCTTTGATGGAGCGGCCGTGTTTTTTCATATGCGCCCCTACCTTCAGATTCTGCTCCACGGTGAGGTGCTCAAACACGCGACGTCCCTCAATCACCTGAACGATACCCATCTTGGCAATCTTTTCAGGGCCCATCTTGTCGATACGCTCTCCCATGAACTCGATCGACCCATCGGTCACCTCGCCGTCTTCGTGCTTTAAAAGACCCGAGATCGCCTTTAAGATGGTACTTTTGCCGGCGCCGTTGGCGCCCAGAAGCGCCACAAATCCGCCTTGCGGGACTTCGATGGAAACGCCTTTGATCACCAGGATGACCTCGTGATACTTAACCTCAATGTTATTGATCTTTAAGATCATATTATCGTTCGACAAAGCTTGCAGACCTCCTTTTTACCAACCAATCCACTTATTCGCCCATTCTTCCGGATACAGCTTTTTCATATCGACTTCAGTTATAAGATTGAATTTGCCGTTTTGCACCTGATAGACTCGAACGAGGCTCATGGGGCGATGATCGGTCGCAGTATAAGTAACCGGTGCCATCCCCAGACCGATTTCAAAATCCTTCATGGTTTCGAAACCTTTTCTAAGAATACCCTCGCCCGTCAGGTCGCCGGCCTTGTCTGCACGCCTCAAGGCTTCAGCCATCCCCAAAGTACTGGCATAGGCCTGTTGGGTGTGAATGGTACGATTTTCCAGAGGAACGCCGGGATTGTATTTTTTGGCGTACGCCACGACCTTATCCATGAGTTTGACGTCCTGCCCGAAAAAAGCCCAGGGCGCGCATCCATAGACCCCTTCTGCAGCAGACCCGGCGATCTTGAGTAAATTTTCATCAAACCCCCAGTTCTGAATCAGGTGGTTTGATTTAAGTCCAAGCTGATAGGCATCTCTTAGGGTAGCGGCTACAGACATAACTGTATTTGAATGATAGACAACATCCGGATTAAATTCCTTAAGGGCAAGGATTTGGCTTTTGGTATCAATTGCTGTCAGCGTCACGTTTTGATCCGGACCGACTTCAAAATCCAGTATTTTGGCCTGATCCTTACCGGCCGGTACCGATGCATTGGCAAACGGGACGGCAATATGATAGGCAAAAGCAAGCCGGGGTTTGCGTTTCCCAAAATCCGCGTGCTTTTTCCAGACGTTATCATACCAGGCCTGGATGAGACCCCGCGCCTGGGTCGAATAATCCGGAGCAAAAAACAGGTTGTACGGCGTTTTTCCCGGATTGCCAAGATGACCGGAGTAAGAAGCCGATACATAAGGTATCTTGTCTCTGGCAACCGTCGGCGCCAGGGCCTCCGTATCACCGGTTCCCCAGCCGAGCACCGCAATGGCTTTTAAGCGTTTGAACAGGTTATACTTGGTCAGCGCTTCGGGGATTCGATATCCGTAATCGAACTGATACAGCTTGATTTTTTTGCCGTTGATCCCGCCGGTATCATTAATGTAATGAATGGCTTCACCGACCGCCAGGGCATAGTCCTTGCCCACGTCTGAAGTGGCTCCCGTCATGTCATTGAGTGATCCAAGTTTGATATCCGCTGCGCTCGCCATGGAAAAAAATCCGGCGAGAAGGAATATCACTGATAAAATTCCAAAAAATTTTGACTTCATAGTTTCCTCCCTGTGTTGGAAAGTCAGATTTAATCAAGTCTAACCGGAACAGATCAGTTATCACCTCCTTTTCTGTCAGTTGGTTATTGCTTTACCTAGTCAACGATAGCTTACTTGCTGTCTAATACGAAAATGGCCACAGATTAAAATAATTTTTGATCTGCCACCAACGATAGGCCAGGCCATTGGGCTCATAAATCAGAAAAGCGCAAATGGCCAATCCAAAAGCCGCCTCCTTGATAAACAGGAAATCTATCAGAAGCTTTGGAAATGTATCGGCAAACGGCATGACCGCCAGTTGCAAAAGTTCCATCACCACCACCATAAAGATAGCGCCGAATATGGTTCCGTGAATAGATCCCACCCCGCCGATGAGGATGACGCCCACCAATTGTAAAGACAGAAACCAGGGAAAATGCTCGGGACTGATGGCCGCCAGGCCGCTAATCCAAAAAGATCCGGCAATCCCTCCCAGGAACCCGGCAACGAAAAAAGCCAAAAGCTTATACTTGACGACATTGATCCCCATGACCTCTGCGGAGATGTCGTTGTCTCTGATGGCAATCCAGGCTCTGCCAACCCGGGAGCGAAGGAGATTGGCCATCAGCGCAACACAGATAATCACCAGAACCAATGCCATGTAATAGATTTTGAGTTCGCTATCAATTATCCAGGGCCCCAGCTTGATGGTGCCCGGTGGCAAAGAGAAGGCCTGTCCACGGCCGCCGATCTGAGCCACGTACTGGGTAATGACGAAATCTACCGTAACAAACTGTGCGGCCATGGTGGTTAATATCAGATAAAACCCCTTGACCCGGGCTGAAGGCAGCCCGAACAAAACACTCCATATACCGGCAACAACAGCAGCAATGAAAATGCTGATCGGATAGGCAATACCCCAATCAATGAGCACTTGAGGCCAGGGAAATTCCAAAATAAGCAAGGTACTGGTATAGGCCCCGACCGCAATAAAGGCGGCATGGCCCAGGGTGATCTGGCCGCAAAATCCAATCAAAAGCTGAACGCCTAATCCACCCAGAATTGTAAATCCAACAATATACCAAACACTGAGCCAGTAAGAATCCGAGAAAATGGGAATGAAGACAAATAAAACTAGAAACAGCAAAATCATCTTTCCCTTGATAAACTTCGACTGGAACCATGAATGGTCCGCTCTATAGTTTTGATGATAATCCCCACATGGAAGCCAGGTTGTTGACATAAAAAAACTCCGTTAAATTAATTAGTTTAGTTGAATTGGTTGGATTGGTTAGAAAATTAACAACAAATGAAACCCATTGAACAAATGAAACCAATCATACCCTTTCAATTCTTTCCCATCCCCAGAGCCCATAGGGCTTGAAAAGCAGAAAAACCGCCATAAACACAAACGGTGCAATTTCCTTGATACCGCCCGGAAAATATCTATCTAGATAGGTTCCGCTAAAATTCTGTAATATTCCGATGATGATGCCGCCTGCAATGGCCCCCGGAACGGAATTGAGTCCGCCCAGAACCACTGCCGGCAATACCAGCAGTGAGAGGAATCCTACGGAAATGTTGAGGCCGTTAATATTCCCCAGAAGCGTGCCCCCGACACCCGCCGCCATAAAAGCAATGGACCAGGCAGCAGCATAAACAAAACGGGCGCTCACGCCGAGGGACAGTGCCGCCATCTCATCATCGGCCGTGGCCTGCATGGCAAGACCCCAGCGGGTGTATTTGAAAAAACTGACAAAAATAATCAGCAAAGCGATGGCTGCCAAAAAACTGTACAGATAGACCTCGCCAATATAAAGCGGACCTAAGCGAATCGCATCCATCGAAAAGACCGGGGGGCTGAATACCCGGGTATCTGTCCCCCAAATCAGTTCCACAACACCTTTAAAGAAAAAGGAAAGGCCCACCGTGACCATAATCACCGCCAGAACCGGCTCACCGATAAGCTTATCCAGAAAAATCCGTTCCGTCAGAATACCCAGAACAAACCCGATAATCAGTGAAAACAAAAGGGACAGCAGAAACGGCACCCCCATCGAATAGAAACTCAATGAGACATAGGCCCCGATAAGCGTCAATTCTCCCATGGCCAGGTTCAATACACCCGAGCACTTATAAATCAGCACCCAGCCAAGGGCTACGAGCGCATAAATGCCGCCAATCATAATTCCCGATGTCAGGGTCATCAAAAAAAGTTCCATCCGTTAAGCTCCTCTTATGATTCATTATTGGCGATTTGCGATTGACGATCGGGTTAATTGACCCCTCATTAAGAACGGTCAAAAATAAAGACAGAATTCCGTCAATATTCAATCGTCATTCGTCAATTGTAAATTGTCAGTCCGCCACCTTTCTGATTTGTAAATCGGTCTTAATATGGGCCTCACGCCCATCTTCATACTTGATGGTCGTATCGATATGGACGGAATCATTGTCCGAATAAAGCGCATTCACGATATCATCATAACGTTTTTCGACAAAGGCACGGCGTAGTTTCCGTGTCCGGGTGAGCTCATCATCATCCGCATCCAGTTCCTTGTAAAGATTGGTAAATTTCACCACTTTGGCCAGATCCGGCAAATCTTTGTTGGCCTGGCGGATCTGTTTTTCAACCAGATCATAAATCTCGGGCATCTGGGAAAGCTCCTGGTAGCTGGTATAGTTCAGCTTTTTTTCATCGGCCCATTTACCGACCACCGCATAATCGATGCATAGAACGGCGCTGATATAATCTTTATTGTCGCCGATCACCCATGAATCTCTAATATAAGGACTAAACTTCAGACGGGTCTCCAGATACTGGGGTGCAAAAGGTTTGCCGTCCTTCAGCGTGAATACATCTTTGGTGCGGTCAAAAACCACCAGATGGCCGTCATCATCGATAAACCCCTTATCGCCCGAATACAGCCAGCCATCGATCAACGTCTTTTCAGTGGCTTCGGGGTTCTTGTAATACCCCAGAAACACCGACGGACTGCGGGTCAGGATTTCACCACCTTCACCGATCTTGACTTCTGTTCCGGGAATCGGATGACCCACGGTGTCGAATTTGATGTCGCCGCTGCGGTGTACCACCGAGATGCCGGCGACTTCCGTCTGGCCGTAAATTTGTTTAAGGTTTACTCCCAGGGCATGAAAAAATCGGAAATGATCCGGACCCATGGCAGCGCCGCCTGTATAAGCGTTGCGCACCCGGGACAAACCCAGATGGTCTTTGAGCTTTTTCTGGATGGTAATCGAGGCCAGCCACTCCAGGGCCCGCCAATACCAGGTTACCGGCTTTTTATCGAATTTAAGGTTGGCAACTTTATAGCCCACATAGGTTGAAAACTCATATAACTTACGCTTGATCCAGGTGGAATCCAGATACTTGACCTGCACCGTACGGGTCATCTGCTCATACATGCGCGGTGGCGCAAACATGACATGCGGGCCGATCTCACGGATATTTTCCTGAGCGGTTTCAGGTTCCTCGGGAAAGTTGATGGTATAGCCGATCTGCAAACCGCATGAAATCGACATCATCTGTTCACCAATCCAGGCAAACGGCAGATAGGACACGTAGTCGTCCGAGGCTTTGCACGGATCAACTGCCATGAGATGCTGGCCCATGGTCAGCATGTTGTGATGGGACAAAAGGGCGCCTTTTGGCAGGGCCGTCGTTCCCGAAGTATAGAATAGGAGGGCCACTTCTTCCCCGCTGCCTTTGTTGACCATTTCTTCGAAAAGTTCAGGCTTTTCTTCATCCAGCTCCCGGCCCAACTGCTGCAACTCTTTTAGACTGATTAAATAATCTTCCTCGTAATTGCGCATTCCTTTCGGATCATCCCAGATGATCTTTTCCAGCTTGGGGCATTCATTAATGATCGAAATGGCTTTGTCGACTTCCTCCTGACCTTCGCCGAAGAGAAATTTGGTATCCGAGTGGTCGATGATGTATTTGACCTCATCAATGAGACAATCCCGGAAAAGCCATACCCCGATTCCCCGGGCACACAGGGTTGCCATCTCCGCCCACAGTCCTTCCGGACGATTGTCACCGATCATGGAGACCTTGTCGCCTTCTTCAAGTCCTAAGCTGATAAGCCCCAGAGCCAGGTATTTCACGTTTTCCAGGTAATCTTGCCAGGTGATCGGACGCCAGATGCCGAATTCCTTTTCGCGCATGGCCACCCGATCGTTACCGTATTTGGTGGCTTTCTGATAAAAAAGCTTTGGGATCGTCAGATCTGCGGTTATCTCAACCCCTGTTTGATGCATGTTACCTTCGTGTTGCATATAAATCCTCTTCTCCTAAATATGCCTTAATCACCTCGGGATTATTTTGCACTTCCTCAGGTGTGCCGTCAATAATCGTATAGCCGAAATTGAGCACAAACACCTGATGCGAAAGATCCATGACCACCCCCATGTCATGCTCAACCAGCAGGCAGGTGACTTTCCAGCGTTCTTCTTCATTGACATCCAGAATGAAACGCGCCATATCTTCAACTTCTTCCAAATTCAGTCCGGCCAGCGGTTCATCGAGGATCAACAGCTCCGGCTCCAGGGCCAGCGCCCGGCCCAGCTCGACCCGTTTCTGAAGACCATAGGGAAGCATGCCGACCGGCTTGTGGCGGATCGATTCAATTTCCAGTAGATCGATAATTTCTTCTTCGATAAACGCGCGGTGTTCAATTTCTTCTTTAGCTGTTTTTCCGGCCCACACCGACCCGCTGGCAATGCCGGACTTAAAATGAATGTGCCGCCCAAGTCGAATATTATCGAGGACGGTCATGCCGCCGAAGACTTCGACCTTCTGAAAGGTGCGTGACATGCCTAATTTGGCCCGTTGGTAGGGCTTCAGATGGTTGATCTTTTGTCCCTTATAGGAGATCGTCCCCTGCTGAGGGTGGTAAAGGCCGTTGATGCAGTTCATCATAACGGTCTTACCAGCACCATTGGGGCCGATGACGGAGTGAATTTCGCCCTTTCGAATTTTCAGGTTTACACCCGCCAGCGCCACGACTTTACCGAAAGACATGTGAACGTCAGTTAGTTCGAGTAAGACATCACCTGGGTTTAATGCGTTTGATCCCGCCAATCTGCAGATCCCCTTTCATAAAGAAATTAATCGATTGTTTATCCGAAAAAAAATCGAGACCGGTTACGAAGATGATAACCGGTGTGAACGACAAATGTGCTCACATCATATTTCGCTGTGCGGAAACAGAAGGCTCAAGCCCGTTCAAATGCTTGAATTTAATTCATTTGGTTGAGAGCCTTCTATTAAAATGATTTAGCTATAATGTATCTGCGCTTGAGTCAAGGTAATAATAAACGTTTCTTCGCCCTCCCACAGCGCCTGGGTTTCCGGCTCATGCTGTTTCGGTCTGACCATCCATAATGAATTTTTTCAGCCTCCGGCTGAAAAATTTACACCCCTCACGTCCCGCCATCAAAACCAATAGTAACTTTTCCACCTTCAACGATCACAGGAACCTTGCGCACGCCGTTGGAATGCTTCAGCATGACGTCGAGCTGGTCAGAATCCGATGCAACTTTGAAATATTCAACATCCTTATTCTGTTTGGCATAAGCTTCACGAGCTGCCCGCGTGTAGGGTCATGCATCTTTGCCGAAAATCAATATTTTTTCAGACATGGTTGAATCCTCCGGATTTAAAGGGTGATTAGAAGTTATTCTATATTAATTTCAAATAGTTGTGACAAAAACCAGCAAAACCTTAACAGCCAATTCCTGTCTTGTCAATGTTTTCAAATTGACATATATTGAGATTTTGATAATTTGCAAAAATTTTTGTAATATTTATTTAATGAACCGATCACAACCAGCCCTATCCCGTGAAGTTACTATCGTAAATGAACTCGGTTTGCACGCGCGCTCGGCTGCCAAAATAGCCGGACTCGCCAACCGCTCAAAGGCTTCGGTCTGGATACAAAAAGGTGACGAGAAAGCAGATGCATCCAGCATCGTGGATATTTTGACGCTGGCCTGTGAAAAAGGCACAAAAATTGCCATTCGCATCGAAAATAAATCCGATTTTAGTATCCTAGAGGACATCACGGAATTGGTTGAAAGCGGATTCGGGGAATAAACGGGCCCAATGGAAACAGAAACGCAAGAAATAATCATTCGAGGAATCAATGCCTCTCCCGGGATCTGCATTGGAAAGGCCTACCTGGTTGACAGCGAAGGCGTCGAGGTTGTCCCAAAATACCGTATCCAGGACAAAGAGCTATCCAATGAGGTCAAGCGGTTCAAAGCGGCGGTAAAAAACGCCAAGGATGAGCTGCGTAAAATTGTCGAAAAAAGCCCTGAAGAATTGCAGCATGCCCACATCCTTGAAACCCATATGGCCTTGCTCAAGGATAAAATGCTGTATGGCCGTACCATTGAGACCGTCAAACAGGAAAGCGTCAATGCCGAGTGGGCGCTGAAAAAAGTGGTATCGAACCTCATAGAAGTTTTCCAGACCATGACCGACCCCTATTTAAAGGAACGCTCTGCTGATGTCGTTCAGGTCGCCGACAGTATCATGCACAACCTGGTGGGCACGAAAAAGGTCAATATCGCCGCAATCGACAAACGCGTCATCCTGGTTGCCCAGGACCTGACACCGGCTGAAACCAGCCAGATCAATCTTGAACGGGTGATGGGTTTTATTACCGATCGCGGCGGCAAAACATCTCATACGGGCATTATCGCGCGCAGCCTTGAAATACCCGCTGTTGTCGGGCTGAAGACCGCCACAACATCGATTCGCAGCGATGACATCATCATTGTGGATGGCAATAGCGGTAAGGTCATTATCCGTCCCGCCGAAGACACCCTGGTCCGGTATGAGGAGCGTAAAATCGATTACGAGGAATACAAGGCTGTCATCACCAGCGAAAGCAACGCGCCGGCTGAATCGACAGATGGGGTCCGCCTGGCGGTTATGGGCAACATCGAGCTGCCGGAGGAAGTGTCGGCATTGCTGAATTATGGTGGTGATGGAATCGGTCTATACCGCACCGAGTTTCAATATTTCAATCGTCCTGATTTCCCCGACGAAGATGAACTTTTTGATAAATACAAAGATGTCGTTGAGGCGATGCACCCGAAACCGGTAACCATCCGAACACTCGACATCAATGGAGACAAGGCTTTAAACAATCAATTCAGCGCTGAGGAAGCCAATCCGGCCCTGGGACTGCGTGCCATCCGCTATTGCCTTATAAAACCCCGGGTGTTTAAAGATCAGCTTCGAGCCATTCTCAGAGCGGCGGCTTTTGGCAACACCCGAATTTTATTTCCGATGATATCAACATATTTTGAAATCCGCGAAGCCAATCGGATACTCAACGAAGCCGCTGAATCGCTGGAAAAAGACGGCCTGCCCTATAACCGTGATATTGAAATCGGTGCCATGATAGAGGTGCCTTCGGCAGTGATCATGGCGGATGTCATAGCTGAAAGCGTCGATTTTTTAAGTATCGGGACCAATGATCTGATTCAGTACGCCCTGGCCATCGATCGCGGCAATGAGCAGGTCGCCCACCTGTTCCAACCCCTCGACCCGGCGATTATACGGATGCTCAAACATGTGGCCGACGTGGCCCGGGAAAAAGACATAAAAATCTTTATGTGTGGCGAAATGGCCGGCACCCCCCATCACATCCCGCTCTTATTGGGCATTGGAATGGATGAACTCAGCATGAACCCGCAAGCCATTCCGGATATCAAGCGGGTTATCCGGTCCTTGAACGTTGCGGATACCCGTACCTTTATGAAAGAGGTCCTCAAACAGACCACGGCCAAAAGTACCTTTGAGCTCATTAAGGATACTTACGGCAATATTCTTGCCGAGCAATTGTACTCCGGCTGAAGTCAATGAGCGAGGTTTTGAGTGCCCGGAATTTTTTCTGACAGGATTTACAGGATTTACCAGATTTTAATTTTTACATTTTCAGTTTCCGGAAGAAACTGAAAATACACAATCGCCTGCGGCGAAAGTGAGCATCTTCATAGGTGTTTGCACGATTAATTGGCACTGCAAAATATTCCATGATAAATGGTGTTTACCATAAAAGACGATTTTCCGCTGAAAGCGGATTGAGTTTTCTCACTTCCATCCGGGAAGTGAGAAAGATAAAAATAATCCTGAATAATCCTGTTAATCCTGTCTAAAAATTAAAAAAGAAATATACCTGCTTTGGAAAAGGAACACATCAAAATAATTGCCCAGAACCGCAGAGCCCGCCGGGACTATTTTATTGTCGATGAATTCGAGGCCGGACTGGTTCTCAAGGGCACCGAGGTGAAGTCCCTCAGACAGGGACGCGCAAACCTGAAAGATTCCTACGCCAGGATCATAAATGGTGAAGTGTTTGTGTACCAGATGCACATCGCGCCCTATCCCTTCGCCTATTATGATAACCATGACCCTTTAAGGCCGCGCAAACTGCTTTTGCACAAACATGAAATCAAACGACTTTACGGCAAAGTCAATGAAAAGGGCCACTCCCTGATTCCCCTGCGGCGTTATTTTAAAAGCGGAAAAGTCAAGATCGCGCTGGCCCTGGTCAAATGAAAGCGCAAATATGACAAGCGCGAGGCGATCAAGCGTCGCGATGAGCAGCGGGATTTAGACCGTGAAATGAAAAAGTACTAAATTAGCCACAAACCCGGATTAGCACAGAACTTGATCGGGGAAATATTTATTCGCAGATTTTAATTAGGTTTAAAATACATGAGCTAATTCGGCAGATTATTATCTCAATAAATGAATTTTTTGATTTTTTTAATCTGTGTAATCTGCCTGATCTGCGGATGATTTTATAGATTTTTCTGTGTGAGTCTGCTTGCGTCCGTGGCTAATTATATATCAATCCCCCCCGCTCGCCTGGACTCTGCTTCCACAAAAACACGTTTGATTTTCGGATAAACCTGTTTGATATGTCTGTCCAGCCTGGAAATCGTATCTTCAAGATCCCCGGCCAGGAGGCTGTCGGCGAAGTCGACGCTTAAATTCAGCAAAATAAAATCCGGCCCCATATGCAGGGTTAAAAGTTCGTTGACGTGTTTGATTTTCGGGTAGGATTTCGCGATCTCTTTCACCCCTTTGATGATCTCCGGGTGGGCGCTTTCTCCAATCAGCAATCTTTTGATTTCATAGGCCAGCCAGGCTGCGGTCGCGGCAAGAATCAATCCGATGATCACGGAAGCGGCGCCGTCGTAAACGGGATTTCCCGTGACCTGGCTCAGAAATATCCCGCCAAAAGCAACCAGGATGCCCAGCATGGCGGCGGAATCCTCAAAAAGCACCACAAACATAGAGGGGTCTTTGCCCCGTTGCACCGCTTGGAGATAGCCCCATCTACCTTTGGCTTTGGTAAATTCGGTCAGGGCAAAATACCAGGCGACCCCTTCAAACAGCATGGCACAGGCCAGTACAATATAGTTGAGGGTCGGGTTCTGGATGGGCACTGGATGCAGCAGATGGTGAACCCCTTTGTAAATGGAGACCCCGGCACCAACGGTAAAAATCATAATCGCAACCATAAACCCCCAAAAATAAATCTCCTTGCCGTGTCCAAACGGAAATTGCTCATCTGCCGGCTGCTTTGCCCGGCGCAGCCCGTAAAGCAACAGCACCTGATTGCTGGTATCGACCACCGAATGAACCCCTTCAGAGAGCATGGCCGCGCTTTTGGTCGAAAAAAAAGCAATAAATTTGGTCAGCGCAATCAGAAAATTTCCAATTAACGCTGCATAAATGACCTTTTTAGAAGATGCGGATGCCATGGACTCGAGGACTCCAAATGAGAAATGGTTTATTTGATCTTTATCCGGAGAATTGGATGATAGATATAAAACAGCATCTTCGCGGTCAACAAAAATTAATGCGTTCGGGAGATTGTGGGGTTAGATGTTGGATAAATCGTCTGTTTAATGTGGTTCCACAGGTGACGTCTGAAAGTCAAAACATGGTGGAGGCGGCGGGAGTCGAACCGGTAAACCCATCAACAATACCTAATTATTCTAAATGCTTAATTTCCTGACCTACAACTTACCTTCAACCCCGTTTTTTTGTACCAACTTGTCGCCGTCATATCCCACTCAAATTTTCATATTTCATTTGAAAATCCAAAATTTAGGATAGTAGATCCAATTTTATAATCAGGCACGCAACCTCTATTTCTCGGTAAGCCCAAATTTGTTATATTAGCTGATGCAATTTCCACACTGTTATTAGAATTTGACCGAAGCAGTCGTATTCAACAATATTTTGATATACAGAAAATTGAAAACACTTCTATACATTTCATTCTTATCCGGGAATGGTAGTCATTGCAGTCAGCTGTTGCCTCAGTTCCCTGGAAACACTGGAATTGGCTTCAATGAATCTCAACTGTGGAACACCGCCAAAGAGCTCAAATGCCCGTCTCAGGACCCGATCGTCCCATATTGCTTCCAAATCATTTCTGAGGAGTTTCTCTGCCCTAGCAGCCTGAACTATTCCACCTAAAAGATTGACAACCCATCGATTGGCCAAATTGACAATGAACTGGCTTTTATAAGGATCCTCATATACATGTTGCTGTTCTTCCGGGACCTTCAGTCTGGAATCTAAAAGCCAGGCCAGGGAGATCATATCGTGAGCAACAAGAGATTCGGAAGCAAAGATGAGCCCAATGTCGGGCACAACAACATATCCCTTGTCTGGACCAAAAGTGGCCTGAATTTTATTGGCAACTGTTAGAACCAAGCGCTGTTTTTCCTTTAGGCTGGTCACAGTGTTAGCCTCAGCCGTTTTTTCATGGAAAGTGGCAGCATCGTGATGGTATTCTAATCGGCTGTCTGTCCTCCAATATCCAACTGCCGCCTTCATCCCAAGTGTGGCTCCAGCTAATGCGTGCCGGCTGCAACGGGGTAAAAGGATAACGTGATCAACCTCCTTGATGATTTTGGGCATCATAATTCCATTCTTCCAATTGGAAGCTGACACAGGGCCGTCCTCAAAAAAAGATTGCCAACCGTCTTCTTCTGGAAAATACAGTTCACCACCGGCTTCCACGACCGTTTGAGCAATGCCGCAGGACTTCATTAAATCCCTGGTACTGCCCCGTAATTTGTCGGGTAAAAGTTTAACATGCTGGATCCCAGACATATCACTGACGATTATTCGCTTAGCCCCTTTCTCTTTTAGTAGGCCAATCAGGGCTTTCATTCCAGCAGGATTTGTCGTGGCGGGATAGGCGTTTCCGGAATTCACCACCGGTTTTATCAGAATGGAGTCACCCCGTGAAAGCCAGGAAAAATCCGTTGCCGCCTCAGCCGCTTGCCGAATTGCCGTTGTAAGCTCGGCTTCGTTCGCCGCCCGGCTCACCCCGGCCATACTCACTTTGGCCTCAGGACCTAATTCCAATGGCTTTTCACCTGCACGGACCACTCCTGCCGGCATGGCTGCAGCTGCTGAAACGGCAACTATCAGTTTAATAAATTCACGCCGATTCATGCCGAGACAGGGTCGGGCCGATTCGTGTTTGCCTATCAAGATTACTTCCCCTATTATTAAGTCTAACAGTTAATTTGGAGAGCAAATACATCAAATTGATTTCAAAATGCGCAAGGATTTAAATCTATTAAGAACGAGGATCTGACCACTTCTGTCTTCTACAATAAGCACCGGTTACATGCGGTCAAATTATTTCGATATCGCATTATGTGTGGAATACTAACAAGGAAAGATTCAAAGAGTTTGGATAACGGCTATCAAAGCAAACAATTATAGAGCCGAAATATTTTAGGTTGGATCGCTCTTTGAACACGGCCAGGTAAGATATACAATATGTGGTGGTATCAGCATGTGACATGAAACTTGTTGTTTCCCAACATGAATCACTGAAAAAGGTGTGATATATTCGCACATCTGTAAAATAGTCAAAGTTTTGATACTCTCAATATATCGCAAGTTTCCAGAATCCTCATTTTGATTGAAAAAAACCATTAATTTGTGTATAAATCCGTCTAAAGAAATTATGATTGACTCTTCCAACTGAACCGAACCGATTCTCCATTTTCATAATTGAATCCTATTTCTCACCTGACTTATGCGCTCCTGCGAAAGGCCACATACTGATTTCCACTGTTTTAAACCTAAAAATGGGGATGTCATTAAGATAACCGGAGAAAATCATGAGAGGTTTGACAGCGAATCATTTTATGACCACGGAAGTATTGGCAGTAGAGGCTGATTGGTCCATCGAACGATTGTCCGAATTTCTGATCGAGAATTCCATTTCAGGTGCACCCGTTCAATCCAAGGAAGGGAATCTGATCGGAGTGGTTTCCTTAACCGATATTGTTCAGTATGATACCCAACCCGAAAAAGATCCGCAATGGCCCCATGACTATTATCTTCATGCTCTGGAGCGCCAATGTGCACGAGAGGAAGTCGCATCGTTTCGCATCGAGGCGGAACCGTTAAAAACGGTGCGCGCCATTATGACACCGATGATATTCCAGGTGACTGAAGATACGCCGGTGCAGCAGGTGGCCGATATGATGATCAAAAACCGAATCCATCGGGTATTTGTAACGCGGGGGGAAAAAGTGGTCGGTATCATTTCAACTCCAGATATTCTCAAAATCATCCGGGATATGTGATGGTATAAAGTTGTTTACCCAAAAAAAGCATAAGCATAGTTGAAGCGTTGAATTGCAAAATAAAATATCTGTACAGAGCCTACCATATCTCCCTCTGAAAAACCTTGTGATATCCGTTTCATATCTGTAGAATTGCCAAAGTTGTGTTATTCTCAATATATCAGCAGTTTCAGGATTCAAGACTTATTAGCGTAGTCTTCAGTTTCGCATTATTTTGTTCGACCCCAAGATATGGTATCAGTAGTTTCAAGGGACTGGCAATATTCTCCATATATCATAGATTGGTTACTCGTAATCTCGACCGTCTCGAGGCATAAGTTGATCAGAACTGATTCGGATTATTTCACAAACTAAGGGAGAAAATGAGAAATATTAAATCCTATGTCACGTGCAAGCATTAACAGGCGTAAATCATTTGGAGATGATACATGGAGAACAACGTCTTATTCGCTTTCGGGTTAACC
>JBFFCW010000006.1:0-31359 GCA_041559695.1 Desulfobacterales bacterium | reverse complement strand
TACCGTAAAAACGACTCTTGAATTCATTGAAGACCGCGGAATCGATGCCGCCTATTTCTGGCAAAATTTATATTTTGAAAATATGGCCAATAATTATGAAGCGGCCCGGGAAGCCAACCCCGTGGATCTGCTGACCAGCGGTGTTTTTGCCGCCCACTTTGTCAATGTCGTCAGCCCCAACTTTTTAGCGGAAATCATCAGCGGCCGGCATGATTTTGTCTACCCCCCCTGAAACAGGAACTGGGCAATAAAGTAAAGGCCGACTGCGCCGCAGGAATACTCAATGCGCCCGATCCTTCGTTTAACCCCGCCACAGACAAGGAATTGGTGCAAAATTACAGCTCCAAAGATTTTGTATCCGGCAAAAAAGCAAATAAAGCCTTTATCCAAAAAAAATTAGGTCTTCTTGAGGATGATGCGGCCCCGATGTTTTTTTGGCCTTCGCGCCTGGATCCGGTTCAAAAAGGCTGCCATTTGCTGGCAGACATTTTTTACAAGGTCCTTTCAACCTACTGGGAACAAAATTTGCAAATCATCTTTGTCGCCAATGGGAATTACCAGGCGGTCTTCAAGGACATTATCAACTTTCACGGTTCTGAAAATCGCGTTGCCATTTGCGATTTTGATTTTCGTTTGGAGCATCTGGCATACGGCGCTGCCGATTTTATATTGATGCCTTCAAGTTTTGAGCCCTGCGGGCTGCCCCAGATGATTGCGCCGATTTATGGCGCCCTGCCGGTTGCCCACGACACCGGCGGGATACACGACACCATCGTTAATCTGGATCTGACCCGGGACCAGGGAAACGGCTTCTTGTTTAAAAACTTCGATTCCAACGGTCTTTTTTGGGCCATCGAGCAGGCCATGAACTTTTACAACCTGCCGAAAACCACTAAAAATCAACAAATCAGGCGAATTATGAAAGAAAGTGCCGAAACCTTTACCCACGCCAATACCGCGCGCCAATATATTGCGCTTTACGAACGAATGCTCAAGCGCCGGTTGATCGTTGGAAATATGCCCAATCCGGACGCTTGCAAAACAAATTTTGGTCAGGACGTGTAAATAAATTAGAATCCATCTCAAAAATAGGATATTGATTGAGGATCGCGGCGGGGAGGAGTTTCAAACCGAAGGCAGGACAGCCGACCCGCCGGTTGAAAAAAATGACTTCGAATAAATCAGATGGTATCCCGCCAAATCAGATTAATCCGGCGCTTCAGCGTTTGATGAAAAGCGACCCGTATTTAAGGCCTTATAAAGACATTATCGGCCGGCGCCTGTTGAAAATTGCTGAAACCCGGCAGCGGCTGACGCGGCAATACGTATCCCTGACAGAATTTGCGTCCGGGCATGAATACTTTGGTCTGCATTTTAAAGACAACCAATGGGTCTTTCGCGAGTGGGCGCCCAACGCAACGGCGATTTTTCTGATCGGCGATATGACCGGCTGGCAGGAAAACGATGCCTTTGCCTTAGAAGCGCTTGAAGACGGCATCTGGGAAATCGGCCTGGCGGCCGATGCCTTCGATCACGGTGATCTATACCGCCTGCGCATCCACTGGCCCGGCGGCATGGGTGATCGCATCCCGGCCTATGCGCGGCGCGTGATCCAGGATCCGGAATCGCTGATTTTCAATGCTCAGGTCTGGCGGCCGGATTCCCCGTATCGCTGGCAGTGCAAAAATTTTAAGCGCCCGGCCAAAGCGCCCCTGATTTATGAGGTTCACATCGGTATGGCCCAGCAGGAGGGTAAAATCGGATCGTATCAGGAGTTTCGCGCCAACATTCTTCCCCGGGTGAAAGCTTCCGGTTACAATACCCTGCAGATCATGGCCATCCCGGAACATCCCTATTACGGATCCTTTGGTTATCAGGTGTCCAGTTTTTTTGCCGCATCATCCCGCTTCGGCACACCGGAAGATTTAAAAGCGTTAATCGATGAAGCCCATAACGCCGGAATGGCCGTCATTATCGATCTGATTCACTCCCATTCGGTTTCAAATGAGGTTGAAGGCCTCAGCCGGTTTGACGGCACCCTGTATCAGTATTTTCACGACGGGACCCGCGGGCGTCACGAGCTGTGGGATTCGCGCTGTTTTGATTACGGCAAGTATCAGGTTCTTCATTTTCTGCTTTCCAACTGCCGCTTCTGGCTCGACGAATACCATCTGGACGGCTTTCGCTTCGACGGCATCACCAGCATGCTCTACCGGCATCACGGCATGAATAAGGCCTTCACATCCTACGATGATTATTTCGATGACAGCACTGACGAAGCGGCGTTAACCTATCTGGCGCTGGCCAACCAGGTCATCCATGAGGTGCGCCCGGATGCGTTGACCATCGCCGAAGATGTCAGTGGCATGCCGGGGTTGGCGGCGCCGGCTGAAAACGGCGGTTTCGGATTTGATTTCCGCTTTGCCATGGGGGTCCCGGATTTCTGGATAAAGCTGATCAAGGAAACGTCCGATGAGCACTGGCCCATCAGCCATCTCTGGCATGAGCTTACCAATCGGCGCAGCGAAGAAAAAACCATCAGCTACGCCGAATCCCATGACCAGGCGCTGGTGGGGGATCAATCCATTATTTTCCGATTGATCGGCGCCGACATGTATGAGCATATGCACGTTGATTCGCAAAATATCAAAGTGGATCGCGGCCTGGCCCTGCAGAAAATGATCCGGCTGATCACCCTGGCAAGCGCCGGCAACGGCTACCTGAATTTTATGGGAAATGAATTCGGGCACCCGGAATGGATCGATTTTCCGCGGGAGGGCAACAACTGGTCCTATCACTACGCCCGCCGGCAGTGGCACCTGGTCGATGATGACAACTTAAAATATCAGTTTCTGGCCCGCTTTGATCGGGATATGATTGCCCTGGCCAAAACACGCCGCCTGCTGGATACCACCGACCTGAACCTTTTACATGAGCATTCTGATAACAAGGTGATCGTGTTCGGACGCGCCGATCTGTTGTTTGCCTTTAATTTCCATCCGGCGCAATCCTACAATGATTACCGCTTTGAAGCCGCGCCGGGAACCTATCGCATGCTGCTGACCAGCGACGCAGCTGGATACGGTGGCCACGGGCGCCTGTCGGCCGATCAGGAGCATCTGGCCCTGCCTGAAAAAAACGGTCACCCCGACCAACATCACTTAAGCCTGTACCTTCCCAGCCGAACCGCCATTGTATTGCAGCACATGGCTTGATCGTCAGTTGGAAGTGCCTGAAATGAATAAACGCTTTAAGCCTCACGCAAAGCCGCTAAAAAACACGCGCGCAAAGAATTTTTATTTAAACAAGAAAAAAAGCCCTCGGCGTCTTTGCGCCTTTGCGTGAGCAATAAATTAAAATGGATCGTTCGACCCAGTCGTTCGACCCCGAGGCTCTCGACGGGCGGAATTCCTTATTCGGAAAGAAACTTCCCCAACCGCTCCATGGCTTCGGCCAGCCGCTCGGCCGGATGGGTCAGGGCAATACGGAAAAAACCTTCGCCGCATTCACCGTACATCGAGCCGGGAATCATCCACACTGAAATTTCATCCAGGACCTTAAAACAAAATTCCTTTGAGTCTTTGAAGCTTTTGGGAATATCGGCCCAGACATAAAAAGTCGCCTGGGGAATCTGCAAATCCAGGCCCATGTCGAGCAAACCTTTGACAACCACGTCCCGCCGTTTCTGGTACATGCGATTGCGCTCAGCCATAAAATCGGTGGGACCGTTAAGCGCTTCGGTAGCGGCCACCTGGAGCGGATAAAACATGCCCCGGTCGGAATGGGATTTGATTTTGGCCATGCCCGCGATGATGTCTTTGTTTCCCAGCATCATGCCGGTGCGCCAGCCGCAGGCGTTATAGGCCTTGGACAATGAATTGAATTCAATTCCAACCTCTTTGGCACCGTCGAATTGCAAGAAGCTGGGGGCCCGGTAATTCTCGAAACACACCTCCGAATAAGGATTATCGGAAATGACGGCCACATCATACTTGTGGGCCCAATCGATCAGGTTTTGATAAAATTCCCCGGTTGCCACGGCCGCGGTGGGGTTGTTGGGGTAATTGACCCATATCAGTTTGGCCTTTTGGGCCACTTCCGGTTTGATGGCAGCCAGATCCGGCATGAACCCGTTTTCCTTTTTGAGCGGCACGGTTTCAATAACACCTCCGGCAATCTTTACCCCGGCGGCATAGGCCGGATAACACGGATCCGGCACCAGGGCGATGTCGCCATGATCAAGCAGACAGGTGTGAATGTGAAAAAGACCGTCGGCGGAACCCAGCAGTGCCAGCACCTCGGTTTCCGGATCACACCCGACATCAAAGTGTCGCTGGTACCAGCCGGCGATGGCTTCCTTAAAAGGCATCGGTGAATAAAAGCTGGGATAATGGTGGTGATCCACATCCAAACAGGCATCTGCCAGGGCCTGGCGCTGATCTTCCGGCGGCTGGACGTCGGGATCTCCCAGCCCCAGGTTAATCACATCTTTGCCCTCGTCTTTCATGCGGGTCAGGATCACATTCATTGCGGTGCCCAGATAGGCTTCGAACGTTTCCAATCGCTTCGCAATTTTCATGATATCCTCCGGTTATATGTCTTCCTGATCATAAACGTTGGCAATACAACACAAAAAGGTTGCCGTTTCCGTCTTGCTAATGTTTTTCATGCCGTGGGGTTCCAGGCTGGGAACATAAATGAAATCACCGGGCCCGCACACCACTTTTTTGGCCACTTCATCGTTTTGCGGATCATACTGATAGCATTCGAACTGGCCGCTCAAGATGTACATGGTCTGGTGATAAAAATGATTGTGAATCGGGATTTCACCGCCGGGCTGGGCTGTGAAAAACCGCAGGCCGTACTCGGGATTGCCCGTGCCGTCATCACCGTATTTTGAAAGCCAGCGAATGCTGATGCCTTTGACATCGAGTTGCTGACCCCGATAGGGAAATTTTTTGATTTCAACGTCTTCTTTATCTTTCCAGTTTTGAACTTCCATGATTTCCTCCTGCTAGTCGGTTGGCCGGTTTAGCCCGTTGAGCCCGTTTGCCCGAAAAAAAATACACCTTCTTCCTTTTTAACGGGCTCAACCGACTCAACGGGCAAACGGGCCCAACCAAATTAGATGGCTTCTCAAAGAAGCCGCATTTTGATTTCGTCAATAAAATATTGAACATGCCGTTGCATGTGCTTGCGGGCACTTTCCGGATCCTTCCGCCTGAGCGCATTGTAAACGCTTTGCAGCTGGTCAATTATCTCCTCATTGGGGACGACATCATTCAAAGACGAATTCCAGAGCCTGGCGCAGCGGTAATGAAGATTATCCAGAAATTCCTGCAGAATTGGATTTCGGGCCGCCTGGTGAATGGTCGCATGAAAGCGGCTATCGATTTCGATCAGGCGATTGTGCCGGCGGTTTTCGTCCTTTTGATCACCGCGCGCAGCTTTCTTGATGAGCCCATCCAGCTCTTCCAGCTGACCTGACCCGATGCGAACAGCCGCCAGCTCGCCGGCCAGCCCTTCGAGTTTTATTTTGACTTCGAATGCGCTGCGTATTTCCTGAATATCAATCGGTGTCACATGGGTACCGAAGCGCGGAATCACGCTGACCAGCTTCAAGTCCACCAGCTTTTGAATGGCCTCTCTCAACGGGGTGCGGCTGACATTGAACTCCCGGCAAAGATCCTTCTCCGACAGGCTTGTCCCGGGCGGGTATTGGCCAAACACAATTCGGTTTCGGATGGTCACGAATATATCGACGTGAAGCAAATTGTTTCTTGAATTTATTGAAATCATTAATATATATTAATAATATGATTTATAATATACTTATATCTGAACCCAATTCCCATATTTGTCAAGATAATTATATCGATTCCCGATAAATGATTAGCAGAAAAAATTGCGATTTGAGCCAATTTTCGATATACTTTAATTAAAATTGAAAATCTTCTTCGTTTTATCTGAAATGAAAATTTTGAAATCGCCGGTATCTAGCAACATTATCAAAATAGCCCAATTGGGGGCTTTCGCCGGATTGATAATTACCGGTGTATTTATCATCACCTGCAGTGACAAAAAAATTATCGATTTCGGCGAGTTTGAAGCCGGTGTCTATACCAATTCTTTTTTTGATATGATGCTCAGCCTCCCGGATTCCTGGCACGTGCTGGACCTGGAATCCCGTAGGGAAATAATGAAGCGCGGGGGCAACATCGTCGCCGGCAATAACAGGCGTTTAAGGGCGGCCATTGATACCGCGGATCAAAAAAGCCTAAACCTGTTAACCGCCTATGAATCTCCTCCCGGGGCGGCAGTTTCCGCCAACCCCGGGATCATGTTGATTGCCGAAAAAGTCAATCACGCACCGGGCATCAAGAAAGGCAGCGACTATTATTTTCAGGCCAAGAAGCTGATGAAATTAAGCCCAATAAAAGTTTCCTATCCAAAAGACATATATGAAATGATCATTGACGGTGTCACCTTTGATGTCATGGAAGCCGAGATCACAATGGGAGCGGGCGTCGTTATCCGGCAACGGCAGTATGCGACGATAATGAATGAATACGCCTTGCTGGTGGCTTTAACCTATCAGGATGAAAATGGCCTCGGCCAGCTTGAACAGATCGTAAAGACGATAACATTTAATAGGAGGAATATAAAAACCTGAAAAATTTCGAACCGATCTCAAAAATGTGGGTACGGGTTCATGGCAGGGCGCAGGGCGGCGAAAAAGCGGGGCAGACACGGTAGTGTGCGAGCATTTTGAGCCGACCCGCAACACTGCGATGGGCACTTAGACGCATTTCTTGGATCGGTTCTGGATGAAAACGACCAACTCCCGCCTTTAAATCACGTGGTCGTCTGGAAGGAAGCGTAAAATCATTTTTTAATGGTATTCTGTTATTCGCTTATTGGGTTACGAGCAAAATGCAGCCGTCAAACAGCAGAAACCAAATTCATTAGTAGAAGCCATTTCAAAAATAAGATTTTGGTTCAAGATCACGGCAGGGCCGAACTTCCCCGCTCAGCGGGACTTCCCGCCTGATCAAATCCTCTGTGTGGGTCGTAAACCGGAGGCATACTGCGGTATGTTGAGGATTTGAAGCGAGGCACCAACAAAGATATTGAGCCAAAAGACATTATTGAGATGGCTTCTAACAGGCCAGAGGGGGATTTAAATGACGCGGCAGGTTCAAAACCAGCAGGGGCGCATAATTAACCCCTTGCATACCATTTTATTTGTCTCGGCGTTGCTGGTGTTTCTTTTTACGGTGGTCTACCGCATGGTTAAAAGCGAAAGTTTCAGCAGCGCAATGGCGACCCTGGTCGAATCCCTTTTGATTGTCTCTTTTTTTATTTTCTTCGGAATACTTCTCGCTTATCTTTTTTACTTCATCCATGAAAGAATCCACCAGGGGCCTCGCCGCCAGCAACTGTGGGACATGTTTGTTGGCCCTTCCGCCCGGGATGAGTCCGAATGTAAACCCGATCCCGATACCATTGGAATTGAACCGAACGATGAAGTTGAATCCCAGCCAAATTCCTGAAATAATGCCCGTAAATTGCACCTAAAATCAGCGTTTCAAATTAAAAAAGAAACGTGTTATTTGTTTTTGCGAATCTTCGCCTTCGACAATTGTTCAATTTTAGTGACAGAAACATGTAAACAAAAGTGACAGGGTGACGCGTCTATACGACTGGATTCATGCAACAACGGTAAATAATCGAATTTTTACCCGAGATGACAGCTGAAAAAATTAACTGTCGCTAAATGCCTTTTTTAGGTATGATAATTGAACTGATTTGCCATGAAAAAGAGATATGCAATCGTCATTATACTGGTTGGCAGCGCGGTCTTAATCTCGGCCTGTGCCAAAAAGCGCCCGGTTCTCTATCCCAATCCCATCTATCAGTCTGCGGGCAAAGCTGCAGCGGAGGTCGATATTGATGACTGCATCCAGCTGGCTGCAGACCACGGCCATGCGACAGATTCCGGCAAGAATGTCGCCGCATCAACTGCAAAAGGCGCCGCGGTGGGCGCTGCTGTGGGCGGCGCCGTCGGCGCGGTCACCGGACGGCTCGGTCGCGGATTAGCCGCCGGAGCAGCCGGCGGCGGTGCGGGAGGCCTGGCACGCGGCGCCATGAAATCGGGTGATCCCGATGAAATCGAACGCCGTTTTGTGGAGCAATGCCTGCGGGATAAGGGTTATAAGGTCATTGGATGGAAATAGATGTCGCAATCGGTTGACCGGTTGTGCCCGTTACCCGTTTGCCGGTAAAAAAAATAAAATCGGGCAGCATTTCAAATTAACGGGCTGAACCGGCTCAACGGGGAAAACCGGCTGACCACATTTGAAAAATGAGGAATAGATGAATAAAACAGAACTGGTGAAAAGAGTCGCCGAAAAACTGGACGATCTCCCCAAAAAGACTGCCGCCAAAGCCGTCGATGCGGTTTTTCAATCGATTCAAGAGGGCCTGGAGGAAGACGGCATCGTAAAGATCGGCCAGTGGGGAACATATACGGTAGATGATATTCAATAATTGGATCGATATGCTGGCGGGCAGGTGTCCAGTTAATCGTCAATGATCATCATCCGGCCTTTTCCTTCTGCCGCTACGGATCCATCATCCAGTTTGGCGCACAGCTTGATATCCAGGAGCCCTTTCATCTCTCTTTGCAAAACACCGTTAAATGTCAGCCGGCTGCCCAGCGGCACGGGTTTGCGGTAACGCACCTCCAGCCTTGCGGTCATGGCATCATGCCCCATATAACGTGACAGCCATCCCAGCATTTCATCAAAGATGAGTGTTAAAACACCGCCATGAAGGTAGTCGGACCAGCCCCGATAGCGATCTTCGGCCATAAATTCCGCCTCGACCTGATCGACACCATCATACACGACCTTTAATTTGAGTCCGTGAGGATTTTCCATGCCACACACAAAGCAACGCCTGTCTTTTACCAGCTGCAACGCCAAGAGATCACCTCCACTGAATCAATGAAAACCGATCTAAAAAATAGCAGATGCGCCCGGAAACGTCAAAATTGAAAAAAACCTAAACCATTTCCTTTTTTGAGCCGAAAATAGACGTGGAACCCACAGGTTTGGATTCGTTCAATAAAATCTCAGGGGGCGGAGGGGATTTTCATGTCGAGTTTGGCGTTCCCGCCCCTGCCGGCGCAGGGGCCGTATCAGCGCGGGCTTGAAGGACCCAATATGTCAGAAGAACTGTATAATCTTGAATTTTCAGGACAAATTATTCCGGGTTGGGATATCGATGAGGTCAAAGACAACCTGGCCAAACTGCTGAAAGCAAATGAAGAAAAAATATTAAAACTTTTTTCAGGCGACCGCTTTTTAATTAAAAAGAATGTCGATCACCAGACCGTCATTAAAATCAATAATGTCTTGAAAAATGCAGGTGCGGATTGCACAATTTCGCAGGTAGCGGATAGCAGTGCGAAGACGCCGCCGCCGCCGCCATCTCAATCAGATCAGGACCAGACGGTTCCGATGCCGGCGGCGGCAGCCAAACCTGCGCTTGCGCCGGCAGACATTCGCCCCAAAAGGTTCTGGTATGTCGTTGCCATTTTGCTTTTTGCAGTTCCCATGATTGCCGGTGTGATCGGTATGGCCAGGACGGTTGATACGCTCTTTTCAGGAGGAAACCAGTTGAGGGTGCCGGGCGAAACAGACCTTCAGATTAACAAACCCGGTACCTATATGATTTTTTATGTAACAAGCGTTTTTACCCAACGCAATATGGCCGAATATCAATTGGGCCGGGATTTCGGCATGGCCTTTATGGATCTAGCCACCGGAGAAGAATTAGCATTAAAGCCACCCGAATTTCCCATAATCCAGGAATACGGCACGACCGCCCTGCAGGGGATCGCTCAGGTTCAATTCGATACTCTCGGCAGTTACAGCGTCATCGTTGCCGGCCAAATTCCAGGCGGCGATGAGCTAGTGATTCGACGGTTTGATATGGTTGAATTGATCAAAGGCATCGTTTGGGGATTTGCGTTTATTTTTCTGGGTTTTATCGCCGGTCCCCTGATGGCGCTGGTGGTTCTGGTTAAACGCCAAAACTATAAGCGAATCCATCGGGACGAGCCCATCAGTGAAAAAGAAGAGCGCCAGTGGGCCATGTTTGCCCACATCGGCACCTTTTCTTCCATGTTTGTCCCGCTGGGCAATATCATCGCTCCCGTTGTTATCTGGCAAATGAACAAACACGAATCTGAATTTGTGGTCGAACAGGCCAGGGAATCCCTCAACTTTCAGATCACCTTGATGATTTACGCTGTGATTTCGATTCTTTTATGTTTTATCATCATCGGGTTTTTCCTCATTTTTGCACTGGTGATATTCGGCCTGATTATGGTCATCGTCGGCGGTATCAGGGCCAATGAGGGTGAGGACTTTCGGTATCCGATGTGCATTCGGCTGATTTCGTAAAAAAGACACCCGGCTGGATCGTCTGTAAAATAAGCGCACGCTGGGGAACACGCTTGATCCCGATGACCATTCGCTTTGTTAGCCCTTAAATTAGAACCCACCTCCTTTGGTTTTGAGCCGACATGGTTTTGCTCAGATATATCTTGACTTCGGCCATGTGTACAAATAAAAAAATCTTACAAGTATAAGAAGCATAATTGACCTCGGCCACATTCTTTTTCACGTTCAAGCTGGATCCGATTTCAAGCTGACCCGCTGTATTTGACCTGCTGCCTCTGAATTTCCGAATGCACCTGAATTCGCGGCCCTGATTCGGCTGTGCCCATTAATCTGACATCACCCGAAGTTGTCATCGAAATCCGTTAAGCTGCTGAGAATTAAAAACTATCAATTCATCAAAAAGGAGAGCATGCCATGAAATTAAAGCATCTTTTGATTATCAATGCCATCATTGCGCTGGTATATGCGCTGGGTGAACTGTTCGTCCCGACAACAATGGCCTCGATTTACGGATTAAAGGATACCGCTAATCCAGAGTTACTGCTGACAGCCCGTTACTTCGGCTGGGGGTTGCTGGCGGTGGGCCTGGTATGCGCCCTGGCAGCAAACACGCCGGCATCTGAGGCCAAACAGGCAATCGTTAAAGCGCTTTTTATTGCTCACACAGTTGGCGTTATTGTGTCTCTCATGGGAACAATCAGTGGCGTCTTTAGTGCGATGGGCTGGTCGGCGGTAATTCTTTATTTATTACTGGCTGCCGGCTTCGGATACTTTTGGTTTATCAAACCCGATACGGCTTGATGGAGAATTTTCCCGGAGATAAGTTCAACTTTGAAGCTCCTAATAGATATTGACTTTTTTTTGTATTTTCAGTAAAATTAGCGGATTAGACAAACCAATAGAAGTACAAATCAAATGATCCCTTCCTAACTCCCCGGGAAATAGATATGGTTTAAACATACGTAAGCCCCGCCTCGAAAAATGAGCGCGGGGTTTTTGTCTGGAAAAAGTATGGAGAAATACAATGGCGTTTAGGCCCATCAATCTTCAAGACAAACTCGCCAAATTCTCCGACCATTGGTCACCTAAAATCATTGCCCGCATGAATGACTATCATTTCAAGCTTGTTAAATTTGAAGGCGACTTCATCTGGCACCGCCATGATGATACCGATGAAGTTTTTATGGTGCTTGACGGAAAAATGTCCATTGAATTCCGTAATGGGAATATCGAATTGAAACAAGGAGAATTGTTTGTTGTTCCCATGGGCGCTGAACATAAACCATCTGCTGAAAAACAATGTGAAATAATGCTGATTGAACCCGCCGGTACGATAAACACCGGCGATACCGGTGGTGATTTGACCGCGGAAGATAATGTTTGGATATGAATTTTAAAACTTTTTTTTCAGAACAAGCCAGAAAACCATCCGGATTCTTTGGGCGATGGGTGATGTCCAAAATCTTTGATCGCGGCAATGCTGCCATAAATGATTTTATGAAAGAACAGCTGTTATTGCAAGAAAACGACCATGTCCTGGAAATCGGTTTCGGAACCGGCAAGCTGATATTCGAAATGGCAAAACGCGTGAATAAGGGCTTAATTGAAGGGATTGATTTGTCGGAAACAATGGTCGCCATCGCAGAACAGAGAAACAAAAACTATCTTGCCCAGGGCAGGGTAATTATTCGGCAAGGTGATTTCGAAGAAACCGCTTATAATGATAACCGTTTTGATAAAATCTGTTCTGCAAATACAATCTATTTTTGGCCGCAGCCAGATAATTGCATAAAGAAAATTTTGAGAATTTTGAAGCCCGGTGGTAAGCTCATATTAGCGTTCGAAGATATAAAGCAACTAGAAAGCAGACCGCTGAGCACATACGTGTTTCAATTTTATCACCAGGATGAGATCACAAAGCTCTTGAGTCGTAATGGATTTTCTGGAAGCATTGATATGATATCAAAAGAAATAAAATCAAAACGATATCATTGTACGGTGGCTGTAAAATAAATTCAGGGTTGCATATTTCTCGCATTCGGGTGCCACGTGTCTGGCGGCCGGTTGTGTGAGGTGACGAAATTTTGGCTTTTTTTGAAGATGTAATTCTTACCGATGAAGGAAGAAGGTGAAAACTTAAAAAGAATCCTTGAAAGATAATGTTTTAATAAAGGCAACCGAACAACCGGCTGATCGCTAAAGGATAAGATGACGTATAGAAAAACCCTGACAAAAAGGATGATACCCTGGATGGTATTTTTCTTCTTTTTTTTGGCGGCGTCCTGCTCGCAAAAAGATGACGTGCACGTCATCCGCGAATTGATCAAAGAAGGTGCCAAACTGGCCGAAGACCACAATGTCAGCGGGATTATGGAGCTGGCCACCGAAGATGTTGTGGCCCTTCCGGGCCATCATAATCGGATAGAGATCAAGCGTATCATCTGGGCGGCACTTATGCACTATGGCAAACTGAAGGTCTTGTATCCGAAGCCCTCCGTTGATCTTTCAACAACAGACAACAGCGCAACCTGCATGATCTATTTGCTGATCGTCAAAAAGGATCGCACCATTCCTGATGTAAAAGACCTCTACGAAGAGCCCCGACGCTGGCTTGAAACGGTGGGAGAAAATGCGGATCTATTCCAGATTAAACTTCAGCTGCTGAAAAAAGACGGCATGTGGCGGGTCAATCAGGCGCACTTAGAGGGTTTTAAAGGTCTGGGATTCAGCGAATAAAAAAGGGTTGCACGATACCGTTTTAGAATCTTGACGCGACAATTCATTTCCTGTTAAAACCAAACCTTGATATCTTCACAGTCATCCCCAATTTATTCAGATAGAAAGGGGTGGTGAGACTGAATCCCGCCATAACCAGAAACAAACACCCGGCACAACGATCGATCTCCCGTTTCCTGCTGGCGATCCTGATCATACCGGCAACCGCTTTTTTAATCCCGCATTTAGCAGCGGAAACCGCCGGCCCGGATCTCGCAGGACAGGGATTCAAGGCCGCGATTCCTAAAGAAAAGCCCGGCGGCCCCGGCTCCAGGGAAGAATTGGCCAAAGGAAAATTTCTGGTAGCCAGTCGCCGGCTGCAGGATCCAAATTTTCGGGAAACCGTGGTGCTTCTGATCGACTACGGGCTGGACGGCGCCATGGGCCTGGTGATCAACCGCCCTTCGGCTGTAAAACTGGTAACGGTATTTCCGGATATCAAGGCATTAAAACAGCGCAAGGATACCATTTTCGTCGGCGGGCCGGTGGAAGCAAACAAAATGCTGCTGCTCATCCGATCCCCCAGAATGCCAGAAGGCGCGGATGAGGTCACGGCGGGTGTCTACATCAGCTCCAGCTGGAAGGTGCTTGAGGGCCTGATGAAAAAAACGGCAACCAAAGACGAGCGCTTTCGGCTTTTTGCCGGTTATGCGGGCTGGGCACCCAGTCAACTCGATTTTGAAAGAACCCGCGGAGACTGGTATGTTTTAAAAGCCGACGCGGAAACGGTTTTTTCACAAAACCCTTCCGAACTCTGGCCGGAGCTGATTCGCCGCGTTACGGCAAAATGGGTGCTTCTGGAACACCTTCCCCAAAAACTGAACTAAGCGACGGAATGCCTGCATATGAAGCTTTTGATTATCGGCGCAACCCGCGGAATCGGCCGCCGCCTTGTTGAACTGGCCCTTGATGAGGGCCATACGGTTACGGCATTGGTTCGCAATCCGGAACAGCTGCCGGTTCGCCAAGACCGGCTGAGCGTGATTAAAGGCGATATCCGCGACAATGAGGCTGTCAACCGCGCGGTTGAAGCCCAGGACGCGGTGTGCCTCACCATCGGTATCAATCCGACCCGCAAGCCCGTTACCGTATTTTCAGAAGGTGCTAAAACCGTTATCGAAGCCCTGACGCGTTCAAATGCAAATCAGCTGATCTGTGTCACCGGTATCGGCGCCGGCGACAGCAAAAATCACGGCGGCTTTTTTTACGACCGAATCTTTAATCCGCTTTTGCTGAAAACCATATATGAAGACAAAGAGCGCCAGGAGGCGCTGGTGCGCAATTCGAATCTGGAGTGGGTCATTGTTCGCCCGGGATTTCTCACCAACGGGCCGCTTACCGGAGCCTACCGGGTGCTGATCGATCTTGCCGGTGTCACGGCCGGAAAAATATCACGCGCTGATGTGGCAAATTTTATTTTAACCGAAAACAAACAGAAAGCGTATTTATCAAAAACGCCCCTTTTAACTTATTGAAGGAGAGAATTGCGATGGATCTGAGCGGTCATTTGGCATTGATAACCGGGGCGGGACAGGGCATCGGCGGAGCCTGTGCGGAAGTGTTTGCTTTAAAGGGTGCAGATTTGATTTTATTGGATAAAAATCCCGAGACGCTTGCTGCAACAGCGGATAAGATCGCGCCGCTGGGCCGGCAGGTGGTCACCCGGGCGCTGGATCTGAACGACGTTGAAGCGCTTCAACAAACCGTCAAGGAGGTCAAGCGCAAAGCCCGCATCGACATTCTGGTCAACAATGCCGGCTTTGACCGACCCGGAACCATACCCAAAATTAACACCACCGATTTTAAGGATGTGCTCGGCATTCATCTGGTCGTCCCGTTTGTGCTGATTCAGCTGCTGCTGCCGGATATGCGCAAGGCCGGCTGGGGGCGTATTATCAATGTCTCTTCTATTTATGCCCTGATCGGCGCTAAAGCGGAAGTGGCCTATTCGACCGCAAAGGCCGGTGTGATCGGCCTGACCAAAGCGGTGGCCAAAGAAGCCGGCAAAGACGGTGTCACCGTCAATGCAGTGCTGCCGGGCCTGACGCGCACGCCCACCATCGAAACCTTTATGGCCGACAAATACAAACAGCCGATTATCGACAATACCACTCTGGGCCGCATGGGCGAAGCAGAAGAAATTGCCAGCGTGATTGCGTTTCTGGCTTCGGATGAGGCTTCCTATATCACCGCGACCCCGATTCCGGTATCCGGGGGCTGGGGAATTTAAGGGAGGGTGTTTCATCATGATTATTGAGCATCGCGGGATTGAGCCCCGCATAGATGAATCCGTGTTCATTGCGCCAACAGCCGTTGTTTGCGGTAATGTAAATGTGGGTCCGCAAGCGCGGGTGATGCACGGCGCGATAATTAACTCCGAAGCATCGGCAGTCAAGATTGGCGCGTTTAGCATCATTTGCGAAAACGCAGTGATCCGAGCAACAAAAATTGAACATACAAACCATCCCGTGCACATCGGCGCACACGCCTTTATCAGCCCGCATGCCACTCTTTTAGGGTGCTCGATTGCATCTCAAGCTTATATCGCAACCGGGGCGACCGTGTTGCAGGGCGCTGAAGTGGGAAAGGGTGCCGTAGTGGCCGTTGGCGCCCTGGTTCATGCCAATACGAAAATTCCATCGGGCTTTTTCCTGGCCCCCAATGCTGTTGCCATTGGTGATCCGCTTAAAGTTTACGGCCCCGATGACAGAGACGCGGTGGTGAATGCGATAAAATCAATCGCGTTTACCAGGATTGCCTTCGGCGTCACACCTCAACCGGAGGATCGCATTGCAACCATGAAGCGTGTGACCCGAATTAGATCCAAGGAGTTTGAAAGTCATTTGGAGGATATTATTTTAGAACCATAGGGAAAAATCCATTGATGAAAACGAGATCTTCCATGAAGACGATCGTGTTGATTATAAGCATATTCGTATTAACGATAAATGCCGGTTACGCCGGCCCGGCCGATGTGGTTGATGTCCAAGTCAAACCAGATGGTGCCCAATCGTTTGACTTTAGCGTCGGTGTGCGTCACAACGATGAAGGTTGGGACCATTTTGCCAATAAATGGGATGTGGTGGCGCCCGACGGCACCATTCTGGCAACGCGCGTTCTTCACCATCCCCATGAAAATGAGCAGCCGTTTACCCGCAGCCTGGGCGGCATCATGATCCCCGATGGCATCACCACAGTGACCGTTCTGGCTCGCGACTCGGTCCATGGATATGGCGGTAAAATCATCACCATCCAGTTGCCTCGCTGAACCGGCATGGGCGATTGAAACAAACCCGCCGGACGATTCAAATCCGCCTTGACCCTGTTGTTTTCTACCGATAAGGGTTATCTTTTTTACCCGGGGGCGAACGAGCACAAGGAAATCAGGATGGACCTTGCAAGAATCTAACGGCAGTGTCTGATACTTATACGTCTGGTGGTTTGGGGATGTGCATCACAGCCGGTGGCTACGGTCGAAAGCGGCCCGGCGGCGGCTTCGAATCGGAAAGTTTTGGTCGCCACCCAGAGCAGCAAATTTAAGCGGGCGCTGGTTTTCGAAATCCATGACGAATTGAATCAAAATTCCATTTATTTGAAAATCATTGATGTCACGCGCCTCAAAAACAATCGGTCGCGGAATTTTCTGCCGTTGTGATCATCAATAAGTGTATGGCCGGCCGGATCCCCGGGTGGAAAGCTTTATCGATCGAGAGCCCCGGAAAAATAAAATCATTGTGTTGACCACCGGCATCCAAGACAGCTGGAAACCCGATGCGCCGGGTGTGGATGCCATCACCTCGGCCTCGGTCCTGGATAAATCCGATCAGGTTGCCAAATCCATCGTAAACAGAGTCCTGGCGCTGATAAATTTAAAAGGACCAAAAACCCTGATTGCAGCCGTGCAGGCTATTTAAGGCACTGACGCCGCTTCCGTTTAAAAATTTAAACCGCTAATTTTCGGTTACATTGATCAATATGACATCACCGCTGGGGGTTTTAAAAACATCTCGTCTTTTTCGCATTGGCATTCTTTTCGCCTTTCTGGTGTTGGGCTGTGCCGCCGGCAACGACTACCCGGAAAACATTATTTTGTTTGTCGGCGACGGCATGGGGGTGGGCCACATCACCGCCGGAAAAATCGCCCGGGGCAACATCAACCTGGAACGATTTTCCGTCATGGGTCTGGTAACCACGCATTCCGCCAACCGGCTGATAACCGAATCAGCGGCGGCAGCCACCGCACTGGCAACCGGCTATAAAACCAATAACCGCGCCATTTCTGTTTCGGTGGATAAGGAACCATTAAAAACGCTTTTTGAATATGCAAAGGAGCAGGGCAAATCCATTGGGGTGGTGGTCACCTCATCGGTTACCGGCGCCACGCCGGCCGCTTTTCTGGCCCACGCCGACGACCGCCGCCAGCAGACCGATATCGCCGAACAAATCGCAAACAGCGACATTGATGTTTTATTCGGCGGGGGCTGGGCGTATTTTGTGCCCGCCGCTACCGAAGGCAGCCAACGCAAAGATCAAAAAAATCTGCTGGCCACGCTTGAAAGCCGCATGCCGCTGATACTCACCGATGATAAATTATCAGCGCACAGCGACACCCAAAAACTGGCCGCGCTGCTTGCACCCGGGGGCCTGCCGAAAGCCGCAGATCGTGATTATTCTTTGAACCGGCTGATTCAAAGCGCCATTCATATCCTTTCAAAAAACCCTAATGGATTTGTGCTGATGGTGGAAGGCTCCCAGATCGACTGGGCCGCTCATGATCATGATCAACGACACCTTATTGCGGAATTGATCGATTTTGATGACGCTGTGGGCGCAGGGCTCGATTTTGCCCAAAAAAACCGCCGCACGCTGATTGTGGTAACCGCCGATCATGAAACCGGTGGTATGGCCGTGCACGACGGATCCATTCAAAACAGGCAGGTCGACTCAACCGCTTTTACCACCACCGGTCATACCGCAGCGATGGTGCCGCTTTTTGCCTATGGGCCCGGAAGTAGCCGCTTCAGCGGTATTCAGGACAATGCCCGTATTGGCCGGGCCCTGATCGGACTGCTGTTGAAAAAGAAGATTAAAAATGAAGGCCGCTCTCGATGAAAATATTGCGGACTGGATGGCGGGGACGAGGACGAAGACGCATACGAAGCCAGAGAACGTTACCTACCCCGTATTCGTCCTCGTGCTGCTCCCCGTCCTCGATATTGGCATTTTTGAGATTTTAGAGTTGCTTGAAGGTTCGATAATACCTTAAGACCCGGCGAACATATTCTTCGGTTTCCTGATAGGGCGGAATTCTTTTGTAACGGTCGACCGCCGTAGGTCCGGCGTTGTAGGCTGCCAGGGATAGCGCCAATTTGCCGTTAAAGCGTTCATACAGTTTTTGAAAGTATTGCGCGCCGGCCCTGATATTTTGCCCGGGATCAAAGGGGTTTTTCAAATCCAGCATTTTAAAATTCTCGGGCATAATCTGCATCAGCCCCATGGCGCCTTTGCGGGAAACGGCCCGCGGGTCAAAATCCGATTCGGCCTTAATCATGGCTTTCAACAGGCGGGAGTCGACACCGGTTTGCTCGGCGGCGTCTGTAATCAAGTGGTCGTACTTGTTGGTGGAGTGAAAGTTCCTGGAAACGGCGGTTCTTTCTTTAATATAGACCTTGTAATCGTATTCGTTGGAAGTCGGTGCGTTGGTAAAATGCATCACTCCGTTTTCATCGATATACATAAAAATATCAGCATGCACCGATGAAACAGCGGCAATTAAAATGAAAAGCGTGCCGAAAAAAACGATTTTAAAAATTTTAGTTCCGCGTCCGCTCATTATACCTCAAAACGAGTTCAAATCCCTTTTGCGCTTCCCCCTAAACAGCAAAGACCCCCTTGAATTGCTCGCTCAACAAAAGATATCTTAATATTTTACAATACTTCGGGTCGAAATTCAAGGAAATTTTAATAATATCTAATGATTCTAATATGTTCGACCACACATCCACCATATCTTGTAGGTGCTAAAACCTTTCGGCCCAAGGGGATGCACATCGTAACTGGCAAATGATCCTTCCAATAGCAAATATCGACAAAAACATGCGTTAACTTGAGCCAGTCTGGCTTTAGCTGTGTTATGGGTTCCGGGTAGCGTGTCCCAGGTTAAAGACAGGAAGAAAGACTTGGGCAAGGATTGATTCGACCCTACAGGGTATGAATGACACTCTCTCCAACAATAATAAAGGGCGCCCAGAAAAGCGGGTGCGCATAGCTTGCTGCAACCTTTCCGCTGGCTTGATCTTTTAAGCCCGGTCCGTCGATCAGGGCCAGGACGGATTTCTGAAGCGCTCGGGAACGCGAAAGCGTGGGGTCCTCCTGTTGATATCGAAATAATCCGGTGGTCAGCTTTCGAGCTGATGTGGTCTCCACCGGCCACATGCTCACCAAAATGGCCCGGGTGCCGGCATAAAAAAAGGCTCTGCCAAGACCCGATACCGCCTCGGATCCCTTGCCTTCGGCTGCTCCTGTGTTACAGGCCGAAAGCACCATCCAGTCCGCATTGAGCTTTAAGCGAAATATCTCTTCCGTGGTCAACAGACCGTCCTCTTGATCCCCCACTATGGAAGGAGCCGACAGTTCCAGGGCCGGCTGATCCAGCCCGTCTAAATCCCCCGGCACCAGAGCATGGGTGGCAAAAGAAACAACCTTGCGATCCGATAAATCCATGGACTTGACCTGTTGCTCAGATGCCCGTTTGCCCAGGAAGACATCTCTGTCAGGATCAGCACCCAGAGTTTCGGCAATATACTTGATTTCAGTGGATGTGTCCGGCAAACGGTTCAATTGATCAAGCGTGCAGGAAATAATTTTTTCGTTATCCAAGGTTCCTTTTTCAGAGACACGAATTCCGCGAACATACAGTGGCCTTTCCTGGCTGGTCAGCAGCATTTCCGTCTTTTCTTCTTCCCTGCGGGTCTCGGATAGTTGCCGTCTATTGAAAAACGGATCTCCGAAGCCGGCAAATGCCTTACGCCCGAAATCACCGGCAGCAACGCTGCGCAGATTGACAAAGGTGGAGGCCGAAGGTAGTCGGGTCACAGATGCTTTACGAATCAGCCAGGGAACTTTGCGATATTGACTGAATGGGATCTGCTCCTCTCCGAGACTGAAGGGAGCGGTCGGTAAAAGTGCAAAGGGTAGTTGGCCTAAGGGGCCATGGGCCACAATCAGCAAATCGCTGACTCCATTCCAACCTTTCTCAACCGGCTTAAGCAGTTGACAGTAAAGGTCATAAGCCAGAGAGGTGTCAAATTCGGGAATATCGCCCAGGGTGATGGGTTTGGGATCCAGGGATTTGCGCAAATCGGTGACCATTTTTGATAGCCGGTTGCGACCAAAGGGTGCGGTGGAAAAGACGGCCTCACCTTCAGGGGGAATGGCCCAGATATAGCTGTGATCCTCAGCTGTATAAATAGAAATAAAAACTTCGCCGCGTAACAAATGCTCTTGCAACCGTGAAATGCTCACCGGTCTGGGGTGGATCAACTCGGCATACTTTGGAAAGCGGGTGTGGATTTCGTCAACCAGAACCTGACGGGCACGGATAAGGGTATCGATTTTGGTTTTCAGCTTCTCTATAACTTCAGAAAGTTGTTGTTCGGCCGGAGCTGCGAGATTGTCCTTCAGGGCTGTTTCCATAAGTCTGAGTTGTTTTTGGGCGTCCTGCTCTTGGCGGACAAGATCTGCCAGTTCATCTGAGGTCACCGCCGCCCTGGCCGTGCTGGCGCCGATGGCGCCGCGCAGCGTGGACCCGCTCAATGCATCGGCTAGCTTAAAGGCTTCAGCGATCGCATCGCTGCCGGCGTCTTTTTCTAATTGACTTCCCTGGAATTTTGCCAGTAAGTCCAGATAGCTTTCTAAGATAATCCTGAGCCGCATTTTGCGGTCACAGGAGAACGTCTCGCCGCTGCTTGTCTGAATCAGAATCGGAAGGGCTGTCGAAAAATCCTGAAGCGCCTGTTTGCTGTTTTTCTGCAACGCATGCGCCATGCCCCGAAAACCCAGTGCTTCTGCGGTCAGGTAATGTTTGTCGCCGAGCAATCTTCGATTTTGAGCATGGATCGCGAATATGCGCTGGGCGGCTTCCTGGATTCGATCGCTGCGCAGGAGGGCAAGCATCAATGCCGGATTTCTGGCGAAAAAGTTTTCATATAAATACTGATTTTGCCGCATGCCTGACCTGGCAAGATCAAACTGTTGCATGGCCGCATCATATTCTTGCTCGGCTGTAAGAACTTCGCCCAGTTGCATTCTACCTTCCGCCATCACATAGGAATCAAGAGAAACGTTTGCTTTTTCCATTATGCGAACACTGGTGCGTATTATTTTCCCGGCAGCCTGCAGACGGCCCTGTCTGAGAAGAATCTCTCCTAATTCGCCGACTGTGTTTGCGAAAAGCACCGATTCCCTGTCCAGGCCACCAGCAACATGCAGGATTTCACGGGCCTGAATCTCGGCTTCTATCAAACGGTCCTGATTTTTTAGATTTCGGGTCAGATAGAGCTTGTTAATAGAAAAACCCAATGGATACTGCTGCCTCATTGACAGAGACCAATTTTGCAGTATTTGTCTATAATGGGGCTCAGCTTCGGCAAACTTGCCCTGGGCCTCCAAGACCATTGCCTTCATTGCAGCAGCATGGATGATCGGCCATTCCCTCCCGCCCTTTTGTTTTCTTAAGAGGTCGCAGAGGCTGATACCCCGGTTTGCAGCCCGTTGGGCGGCTTCAAGGTCACCGGCGCGCGCATAGAGTTTGACCAGTCCTTTATAAGTGACCGGTCGCTCTTTTACGCGCAAAGATCGTTCCATGAGTTCGATGGCAGCTTTGAAATTACCGGTACCAAATTCTGCATAGGACAGCCAAAACAGCAACTTATGATATTGATCGTCGGATGATGAGGCGTAAGTCATCGCCAGACGCAGGTCCGCCAGGGCCTCGCTGAAGAGGCCCAGTTGCATAAAGGCATGCCCTCTGCGGTTGTAATAGACTGAAAGAGACGCTTGATTATCCGTCTGTGGTGGGGGCTTTTCGATCTCTTCTCTGAACTTCTTTCGGCCGCTAAGATTGTCCTGGGCGCTTTGATCCAGTACGCTTAAAATGTCATCGATTCGTCGCGGCGGCGGGACAAATGATTCCTTACTCATTTTAACGGTGACTTTCTTAGCTTCCGCCACAGGCTAAAAACAGAAAAGGGATTAGAAATAGATAAATAGTAATTTGGGTAGAGGTGTTCTTTTTCGTCATGCTCTCCCTCCATTGAGCATTATATTGATTTAAAAAATGCTTTAATAGCGGAGCGTGAGGTGAGCTGTCGGATCTGTTTCACTTTGAGGGATGAGGATGCGCTTTAAGGAGAAAATTAATTCTTTTGATCGTTTATAACGTATTCATTCGAAAAGGGTCAAACAAATTTTAAGGGTTGCTCGGAAACAAGGCCTATTTTTAAAACAGCTTTAACTGTTTTTGCGCTTCGGGCTTTTTTCTCTTTTTAACTTTTGGGGAGTCATCTTTTTTAAGGCGGTTTTCAATGTCGGCTAAAAAGGGGGACGGGGATCGGGACAGGAGTTCTCCGTAAACGCTGCGTTTTTTCGCCCGGGTCAGGTACAATCGCTCCATGGCCCGGGTCATGGCCACATAAAACAGGCGGCGCTCTTCGGCCGGATCGGCGGGTTCGGCGCCTTGACGGCTTAACGGGATCAAATGCTTTTCACACCCTGCAATAAACACCACTGGAAATTCAAGACCCTTGGCCGCATGCATGGTCATCAAAGACACCTTCTCCGCCCGGGGCAAATAGGCGTCCGTATCGGTGTCAAGGGCGGCACTCGCTAAAAATTCAGCAATATTATCGCCGTAATCCGCTGACAGGGTTAACAGATTGTTAAAGGCCTCGCGGGCTCGGCGCTCGTTGTTCACAATGGCGCTGAGCTCCGGAAGCTGCGATAGGTAATGCAGTTGTTCGACGACCGTCATGTCGCCGGTCCTGTTTTTGATGTCTGCCAGCCGTTCGCCAAAATCGATGAGTCTTTGCTGCTGGGAGGGGCTTAAGCCCGCAACCGGAAACCGTCTGGCTTTAGCCAGACCCTGTTGCTGTGAAAATTTTTTAGAATAGCACCAGGATTTAAAATGTTCGGCGGCCTTTTTATTGATGCCGACTGAAAACAGTTGCAGGCTGTTGTGCAAATCAGCGTCGCTGCCGCAGCTTTGCACGACTTTCATAACAGAAATCAGTTCCGGCAGTCCCCAGCTTTTTAGGGAATTTTGCCGGCTGGCAATCTGAAAGGGCACGCCGGCCTGATCAAACACCTCTGCAATCATTCTGATCTGCTGATGGGTCCGGACCAGCACGGCAAAATCCACATAACTGAGGGCGGACGCCAGATTGGCGTCATCTACCTGGCCGGTATCGATGGAATGAAAACCGGTCCCGCCCACCAGCTGCGCAATGACCCCGACAATGGCCTGAGCCTCAGCCTTTGCGCTGGCAAGCTCAAGAATGCGAATGGTTTTGACACCATCTTTTTCAGAATATGTCCGGGCATCGGCGGCATGCAGCCGGTGGTCCCGTATCAACTGAAACGATGCATCTAAAATGGTTTCGGTCGATCGATAATTGCGGGTCAGCCGGATAACAGCGGTAGCGGGATAATCATCGACAAAGCGCGTAAAGTAGCGCACATCGGATCCCCTGAAGCCGTAAATGGCCTGGTCCGGATCACCGATGACGCACAGGTTGCGCTTTGACGCGTTGGGAGGCGCCAGGGCCTTGATAATGCGATACTGACCGTGGTTTAGATCCTGGTATTCATCGACAAAAATATGCTGAAATTGATCGCGGTATTTTTGGCGGACGTTCGGGTCGGCTTCCAGCAACCGCACAACTTTAAAAATCAAATCTTCATAATCGTTTAGTCCCTGGATGGATAGCAGGTTCTGGTAGCTGTGATACACCTCGGCCAGCATGCGGGCATCAGCCGTGACATTGTCCGGCCGGGTTAAATCATCCGGACTCAAAATCTGCTGTTTGGCCGCGATGATCCGGTCCAGCAGTTCTTGTGGTTTTTGAGAAACCGCAATCCCGTGGTCCCCGGCCTGTTTAATCGCCTCGCGTATCAGGACTTTGCGCTCATCCTCGTCAACGATCGCTTCGGTTCCCTCTGTTTTTAGAACGTTTAATATTTTAAAGCACAGAGAATGAAACGTGGCCACCAGCGGCCGTTTACGGGCATCTCCTAAAATCGTGCGCAGCCGTTGCTGCATTTCCCGGGCGGCTTTACGCGTAAAGGTCACGGCCAGAATATGGTCGGCAGAAACATCTTTTCTGATCAACAAATGGGCGATGCGCATCGTCAGTGTGCGGGTTTTACCGGTGCCGGGTCCGGCAACGATCAACAGGCGCCCGGCGGGATGTTCCACCGCCCGGCGCTGTTGGTCGTTTAGCTGGTTGAAAAGGCTTTCCGGCCCGGTCTTCAGCGCTTTGGCTTTATCTTTTTTTAATTTTCCGCGCCCAGGACCAGGTAAAATTTTTTGAGATATATGACCGTTTTTTTTAGGGGGAGTGGCTTCAGGTTCGGATGACTGCAATATGGGGGCCTTAAAAAGCGATTGCTGCCCCATCAGCCTTGCGCGCTCATGCTCTTTGAAAATTTGGACACGGCCGTATTGTCCGTCATATCCGGGAATGACATTGATTTTCTGGCGGCGCACGCGTTCGACGGCTTCCGGCAGCAATGAGATGCCGGCCTGCTCGAGGGCAACCGTGTCCAGATTTTGTAAAATATTGAATTCGGAACCCAGTTTATCCAAAACAACCCGATAGGCCTGTTGAACTTTTTTTGAATTGGGACCCACCCGAAATATTTCAGATAAGATATCCTTTAACTGGATGATATTGAAGTAAGGGGCGCTTCGGGAAGGTTTTTGGCCTTTTTTACGGTCGGCTAATTCTTCAACACGATATAAAACGCCCAGCGTCAGGGGCTTGCCGCATACCGGACACACGCCGTCATGTTTTAGGGTGGTTGCCGGCCAGAAAGAAATATCGCAGGCCCGATGTCCGTCGATATGATATTTGCCTTCTTCGGGATAAAACTCGAACGTTCCCAGAAATTGATCGGGGTTGCCGGTTTTCAGGGCCGATTTTATAGCCGGATAGGAAAGTTCGGTATTGAATAGATTGGCTTCGCGTCCCAGATTAAGCGGAGAATGCGCATCTGAATTGGACACCAGCGTAAACCCATCCAGTGACGATACCCGCCAGTTCATGGCCGGATCCGAGGAAAGCCCGGTTTCGACCGCAAAAATGTGGGGTGTCAGGTCTTCAAAGCATTCTTCAATGGAGTCAAAGCCGGATTTAGAGCCCAGGACCGAAAACCATGGTGTCCAGATGTGGGCCGGAATCAAAAAAGCAGCCGCAGAGGTTTCAAGCAGGGTCTCCAGCAGGTCGCGGGCATCCAATCCCAGAATCGGTCGACCGTCGGATTTTATATTGCCGATTTTGCCCAGCCGGTTGCTGAATTGGCGGGCCATTTTTATATCCGGTGCAAAAACGAGATTGTGATTCTTGCGGGTTCGACCGTTTTTTTTGTAAATATTACTGATTTCAGTAACCAGCATAAAGCGCACCGGTGCCCGGCAGGAGTGCGGGACCCGGCCGTCGCATTGCCGAGCCAGTTCCTCTTTTAGTTTAAACAGCCCCGGTTCGGCCTCGACCAGTTTTTCTGAAATTTCTTCAATCCAGGCCGGATAGGTAAAATCGCCGGTTCCCACCACGGTGACGCCTTTTAGCTGGGCGGCGACATACAGGTTTTCAAGATCCAGGTTCCTGGCGGTGGCTCTTGAATACTTTGAATGAACATGCAGATCTGCTATAAATTTCATCAGCAAAACACCTACCGAAACACGCCAACTTAGTCAACATCATCCGTTGGAAATTTCGCTTGTCAGACGTTACTAAACACGTTATATACTTATATTAATTTGTTAAATATACTATATATAGTAGTTTGAAACAAAAACGAGTTTTTCATACAAAACGGGTCAATCGTGATAACAATGGGTTTGTTGTCCGCCTCAAATTCAATCACACGCTATACGGTTGCGGGCCAGCTTAAGCGTCCGATTCTTGAAACGGTTGCTGCCGGGCTTAAAAAAAATGTGATTTCTGAAATAGATGATCACGCTTCGGAAAAGGCGGTCGGCTGGACATCTTTTGAAAAACCGTACCAGCCCGATTTTAGCGGGTCGACGTATGCTTATGGGACTTATCTGGTTTTTGCGTTGCGAATCGATAAAAAAACCATACCATCCAAAGTGGTCAAAAAACATTTTATGATCGAATCGGCCCAGCGCCTGGCAGACAGTGGTCGTCAATATCTGTCCCGCAACGAAAAACAGACCATAAAAGATCTTGTGATCGATCGGTTAAATTTAAAGGTTCCGGCAACCCCGAATGTATATGATATCATCTGGAATTATGAAGATTCGGCTTTATGGTTTTTTTCCAACCTCAAGGCAGCAAATGAAGAATTGGAGACCTTGTTTGTAAAATCGTTTGATTTAAGCCTGATTCGAGTAATTCCCTATACTGCTGCCCATTTGGATTCTGGTTTGACGGACACTGAAAAAGATCTCTTCCTTAAACTTTCTCCGACAAATTTTGCGGAATAGGCGAAAAATTAAATGTTAGACGTTGCGGTTGCCTATAACCGGTTTAAATTTTTAGGCGATGAATTTTTAACCTGGCTGTGGTTTGTCATTGAACAGGACCCGTCTGTTTTAAGAAATGCAGATCCGGATTTAACGTCATTTGAAATCGGCAACCGAATTGTCCTAAAAAAAACACATAAAAATGCGTTTGAACGTATCACGATTAAAGGTGAAGATGCCGGCCTTGAGGAAGCCAGGGTGGCGTTGAAAAATGGTGCCCTGGTAGCGGAACTCAATCTGGTTTACCGATCCGCCCAACAAAAATGGCAGTTCACCTTAAAAGGAGAAAGTTTAAATCTGAGCAGTTTAAAAACACCGAAAATCGCTCCTCCCGAAAGCTCGGATGACGTGGAAGGAAGCGTTTTAGAAAAAATCTTTCTTTATGATAAGATCTTGCAATTTTTAGAAAAATTATATAAAACCTTTATTAAATTAAGAACATCCAACCGCTGGCAAAGCCATGAAATACCCTTGATGAAAAAATGGCTCCGGGCGAAACCGTAAACGGGTAATATTTTTTATAACTATTTTAAATAAAATATTTTATTTAAAAAAAACGGATATTTGTTTTTCAACAGAGCATTTTTGATACGGTGTTGATAAATTCAACGTTATCAACAAGTATTTTTTACTGTTGGTAACTGCCTGTTTATCACCATCCAAACGGTTATATTTTCATCATTTATTTTTAATTTTTTTTACATAATTTAAGTGTTTTACAAAGTTATTGGTTTTATGAACATCCCTTATTTATTATTATCTTTTTATCATATATAATATTAAGGAATAAGATATGAAAGCGACTTTTAAAAAAGGTGATTTGCTTCCTGTATTATCAAAAGTGCAGGGTTTAACCGGACGGCGCACGAATTTGGCGATTACCACCAATATTTTAATAAAGGCGGATAAAAAAGGTCTTTCGATTTCAGCTACAGATCTTGAAACCGGTTTTGAGGGATTTTATCCGGCTGACATTGAAAAAGATGGGATCATCGCTATAAATGCCAGAAAGTTTTATGAAATTGTCAAAGATTTTCCAAGTGAAGATGTTTTTCTAAATGAAGTTGAAAATCATTGGATTGAGATTGGCAATCAAAAAGTTGAATATCATATTGTTGGTTTGAATCCGGATGATTTCCCCGAAATTCCAAAAATAGAAGACGTTGAATTTTTTGAGATCGATTCGATGTCGCTGGTCAAAATGATTGAACGCGCCGTAATTGTCAGCGGAACAACGGATGATAAACGGGCACACATCATTGGTGTTTATGCCGAGCGCATTAAGGAAAAAAAGAATAAACGGTTTCGTTTTGTTTCGACCGATGGCAGCCGTCTTTCAAAAGTGGATACCGTATTTGACAAGGAGGCGAACCTGACTTCCGGGGAAAGTGTGATGATTCCCAAAAAGGGGCTTATTGAAGTTGGCAAGTTTCTTGATGATGAGGGTACCGTAAAAATCGGTTTTAAAGAAAATAATTTTATCGTCCAAAAAGATTCAGAGACATTAATAATTTTATTGTTAGAGGGTGATTTTCCGGAATATGGCGATATTATTGTAAAAAAGGGAGGAAATTCTATTACCTTTGACCGGCAGCTATTTTTAATGATGCTCAAACGCATGTCTATTTTAAGCTCGGAAGATTATAAAGGCGTCATTTTTAATTTTGAAAAAAATCAATTGATCATCACTTCCACCAATCCCGATATCGGGGAATCTAAAGAGGATATGGATATTGAATACAGCGGTGACGCCATCACCGTTATGTTCAACCCAAAATTTTTTATAGAGACATTAAATGTAATTGATGATGATAACGTCATTGTCAATATTGTGGATGAGGAAAAGCCCTGTTTGATCGAAGGCGAAAAAGATAAAACCTATTTAAGCGTAATAATGCCGATGCGGATATGAATTCAAAAACAAAACCCAATAATTATACAGAAGATGACATTAAGGTATTGGAAGGCCTGGAAGCGGTCCGCAAAAGGCCGGCAATGTATATTGGAAATGTGGATGTTGCCGGGCTGCACCATTTGGTTTACGAGGTTGTGGACAACAGTATCGATGAGGCCATGGCGGGCTATTGCAGTCAGATCAACGTAATTATTCACGACGATAACAGTGTCAGTGTGACGGACAACGGCCGGGGTATACCGGTGGGTATTCATAAGAAAGAAAAAATTCCGGCGGTTGAAGTCGTTATGACCAAATTGCATGCCGGCGGTAAATTCGACAATCACTCCTACAAAGTTTCCGGCGGACTGCATGGTGTTGGTGTTTCGGTCGTCAATGCGCTTTCCAGCTTTCTGGAAGTTGAAATCTATTCGGAAGGAAAAGTTTATTATCAATCTTACGAACAGGGCAAAAAAACCTGTAAATTGACGCAAAAAGGAAAAACCCGCAAAAAAGGTACCAAGGTTCACTTCGTTCCGGATCCGGAAATTTTTGAAGTAACAGAATTCAGTTATGAGATTTTGGTGCGACGGCTGAAAGAACTTGCCTTTTTAAACAAAGAGCTCAAAATTATCATTGAGGATGAACGCAGCGACACCAAAGAAGAGTTTTTTCACAAAGGCGGCATTATCGATTTTGTGAAATATATCAACCGCCGACATACGCCGCTTCACAAAAAGCCGATCTTCATGGAAGGCACCAAAAATGACATCCAGATAGAAGTTGCCATCCAGTACAATGATACCTATACCGAAAAGATTTTTTCATTTGCCAACAACATTAACACCACCGAAGGTGGTTTTCATCTAATCGGATTTAAGGCCGGTATAACCCGCGCGATCAATCAATATGCCAGCAATGGCAATCTGCCCAAGAATTTACAGGTGAAAATTACCGGTGACGATGTTCGTGAAGGAATGACCGCGATTATCAGTGTGCGCATCACCGACCCGCAATTTGAAGGCCAGACCAAGACCAAACTGGGAAACAGCGAGGTTAAAGGAATCGTCGAGTCGCTGGTCAATGAAAAATTAAGCACCTTTTTTGAGGAAAATCCTTCGGTCGCCAAAAAGATCATCGCCAAAGGGGTGGATGCCGCCCGGGCGCGGGATGCCGCCAAGCGGGCCCGCGATATGGCCAGAAGCAAAGGTGCCCTGGTAGACGCCACCCTTCCCGGCAAACTGGCGGAATGTCAATCTTCAGACCCCGCCGAGCGCGAGTTGTTTCTTGTCGAGGGTGATTCGGCCGGCGGTTCCGCCAAACAGGCCCGGGATCGAAAATACCAGGCCATCCTGCCGCTGAAAGGCAAAATCTTAAATGTCGAAAAGGCTCGTTTTGATAAAATTTTGCGCAGCGAGGAAATAAAAAATATTATTACCGCTCTGGGAACCGGGGTCGGAAAAGAAGAATATAATATTGAAAAAATAAAGTACCATAAAGTGATTATCATGACCGATGCCGATGTCGACGGCTCTCACATCCGGACCCTCCTGCTCACCTTCTTCTACCGGCAGATGCCCGAGATGGTCGACCGGGGGTTTTTATATATTGCGCAACCGCCGTTGTTTAAAATCGGCAAAGGCAAAAAAAGTGAAAATTATCTCAACAACGAATCCGAATTAAATAATTTTGTCCTCAAAAAGATTTGTAACGACCGCCAGTTGAAATTTGAAAAAGACCAGAAGGAATTATCCGGCCATAACTTGTTTATGTTTATTACCAGTATATCGGAATATTTTTTAGCCCTGGCCCGCCTGCAGAACCGCGGTATCCCTGCGAATCTTGCCGAATTGCTGGTCAGAGAAGACGTTACCAACAAAGCCTTTTTGCAGGACGAAAAACGAATGTCCAGATTGCGTGAAAAATTAATCAAAAAAGGCTATGTCGTGGAAGAATTAAAATTCAGCGACGAGCGCGCTGTCTTTGAAATGACGGTTAAGGCCAACAGTGACGAAGAAGACGATACACTGCTGCACGAGCCGACCGGTAAATCCGCCGGTTCGGTAAGAATTGGCCGTGGGCTGGTCTATTCAAATGATTTTCAAAAATGCCTGAATCTCGCTAAAAATATTATCAAGTACGATTCTCCGCCATTTACAGTTTCCTACAAAGATAAAGAAAAAAAAGACGAGCCCCAAATAGCCCGAAATAAATCCGAGTTGCTGGATATCTTCATGCGGGACGGTAAAAAAGGTCTGAGCATTCAGCGCTATAAAGGTTTGGGTGAAATGAATCCGGAGCAACTGTGGGAAACCACCATGAATCCTGAAAAACGCAGTATTTTCCAGGTCAAAGTTGAAGACGTTGTCGACACCGATGAGATATTTACCATCCTGATGGGTGAAGCGGTAGAACCCCGCCGAGAGTTTATTCAGAACAATGCCCTTGAAGTC
>JBFFCW010000005.1:0-35023 GCA_041559695.1 Desulfobacterales bacterium | reverse complement strand
GATAAGCTCCAAAAAGTTTTCTCCAAGGAGTTTTTTTTGTATTTCTTTATCAGGAAATAGTTTTTCAATCCTTCTTTTTATAAATGAGTAATCAAATAAACCATCATCCCCATGGACGCCATAAGGCCCATCAGTTCCAAAAAGGCATTTCTCAACACCCAAATAATCAACAGCCTCCTTTGTCATTCGGTCATTAAGATAACTGGTCTGGGAAAGATCAATATATACATTCTTATAACTCTTTATTTTATTCCATGTTTCAGAATAAAGAGGAAAGCCTGCATGCGCTAATAAAAGTTTCAGGCCGGGCACTTTCTGTAAGAGAACGTCATAACCCCCATGAGAATCCCATCCAGCGTGAATGAGAAGCGGTTTTCCGATTTGAAAGAGTTGCTCGGCTACCGGAAGCAATTCAATCGGCTGGTAGCGGTGCCAGAAAGGATGGGCTTTGACACCGATAAATCCATGATTAGATTTCCATTTGTTGAGCTCCTGAACTGGGTCCTTTTCACCCCGTGGATTAACAAATACCCATCCGAGAAATCTTTCAGGATTTTTTGAGACAGCTTGAAATATAGGCTCATTGTTTGGACTTGGATGTATATGAAATACTCCTGTGGGAAGCTTTATGTCACCTTCAGATGTGAAATTATTAGAAAGGAGCTTTGCTATGAAGCGAAATGGAATGTGTGACCATGAAAAACGAAAAATATTTAATAGAAATTCGGGTGGCTTTGGAATAGGCTCGTTTATTACCCCCATTAAGGCTACTTTGTCGACCTCAGATTCATCCATCTTCCTCAACAATTCATCATCGGCCAGTAACCTCTGTTCAAGATGATAATGACAATCAATAATCATAATGCTCCTTCAGAGTTCAGAAACTTTTGCTGTATTGAGATAATCTGCAAAAAATCACGCCATGGAAAACCTGTAATTTCATAAAATATCACAAATTGCCTATAATTCAGATAGGTCGATGGTATCACAGGACTGTATGATTTTCCCTTATGTTGAAAATAGGTTTGAAATTTAGTCGATAATCGATTTGATGGTAAGTTCTAAACAAATTGTGTCAGATTGACTTCTTGCTACTGTATCTAAATCCGATAATTAATTAACTATTAGACAAATTAACAAAAGATTAACTATTTGACCATTTAACGAATCAACTAAGCTCGAAACCCTGAAACCCTGGAACCCCCGACCTCTGAACTCTGAACCTTTTTGATTGAATCAGGCCAGGTTTCGAGTCATATAGGCTTCGAGTTTTCCGACGCCCAGGGAAAACGTCAGGGTCATCACCAGATAAAGCGCGGTGATTGTAATCCAGATTTCGATCGTCAGATAGGTAGAAGCCATTAATTGCGTTCCCTGGTAGGATAGCTCCTGGATCGATATGACGGAAACAATGGCTGAATCCTTGATCAGAGAGATGAACTGCCCGGCAAAGGCCGGCAGGAGGCGTTGCATCGCCTGGGGCAGAATAATATGGCGCATGTTATGATATTTTGACAGGCCCAGGGCATGGGATGCCTCCCACTGTCCCTTCTCGACAGACTCGATTCCGGCTCGTACGATCTCTGTGATATAGGCACCTTCGAAAATCGCCAGAGTGAGCAGGGCGGCGATGAAGGCGGACGCAAATTGCGGTGGGGCAAAGAGCGCCTCAAAGATTCGTTGTGTTCCTGGAGAACTGGATCTGAGAAAATCGTCAATGCCGATAACCGGCATGATCTGGTCGCTGATAAAGAAATAGAATATGAAGATAATGACCAGTGGCGGCAGGTTGCGCATGAGCTCAACGTAGGCGCGTGCGATCATTCTTTGAAACAGGCTTTTGCTGACCCGCAGCAATCCCATCACCGTGCCGAGGATGGTGGCCAGCAGGGTGCCCCAGAAGCTCAGCCGCAGGGTGGTCAGCAGCCCATGGATCAAATAGTTGGACACCCATTTTCCGGATTCTTCATCGTAGCGAAAGAGATACTGGGGGATGATTTCCCATTGCCAGTTATAATTGAGTTTGACCTTGACCTGATAGATAATATACGCCAGCACCCCGAGAAGGGCGAGCAAAACAAACACGTCAAGGGTTGTAATTTTGCTTTTCTTTTGCAGCACCGTGTTTCTCTTCGTTCCTTTTCAACATTTAACTATGAACTATCTCAAAAATAGTAATCACGGTTTTAGGTTGACCGGTTTAGCCCGTTGAGCCCGCTGAGCCGGTTGAGCCCGTTGAATTCGGAAAAATGTTTGATTTTATTTTTCACGGGCTAACGGGCCAACTGAACAACCGGCTCAACCAAAATCATGAATTGAAACGCTCATTTTAGGGAAAAGCTATTCAATCAAACTTTTCCATTTGTCTGACTTGAACCAATATGCGTATTTGCCCTGAATCCACTTGTTGTTTCGGTTAACCTCAATCCAGTTGTTGATCAAGTTGAGGGTGTCGATGTCGCCTTTGCGAACGCCAATGCCGATCGCCTCATGCATCATAACTTCGGCATAAACCATGATCGTCTTGGAGTATTGTCGGGCGGTGCTTGACGGCAGTGGCTGGGCAGAAACCATGGCGTGAACGTTACCGTTACGCAGTTCCTGGACAGCCGCAGGTTCGTCATCAAAGAGGCGTAGTTTTGCTTTTGGAAACCGCTGCTTTGCCGCAACGGCGGCCGTTGACCCTAATCTGGCAGCAATGGTGATATCCGGGCGGTTGAAGTCTTTAACCCGAAAGCCCGCCGCTTTCGTTTTATGCGCCATTAACCCCTGTTCGGTAAAGTAATAAGGCCTGGTGAAATTGATCTTCAGGTTGCGCTGGGTCGTAATTGTCATCCCGCCGATCAGCACGTCAAACTTGCCGGTAATCAGAGCGGGGATAATTCCGGACCATTTCGTCGGTACAAACTCTATTTTGACGCCCATGTCCTCTGCCAGTTTTTTGGCGATATCGATCTCAAAACCGATGAGTTCTCCCTTTTTATCTTTCATGGCCCATGGTACGAAAACGTCCATACCTACTTTGATGACACCGCGTTTGGCGATCTTTTCGATGGCGCTTTCTGCAGTCAGCTTTCGCTGGATCTCCCCTGCAGAAGTGCTGTCAGCCAGGCTGAGAGCGAAAACACCTACAAGCACAATTACTGTAACGAAAAACTGTTTTCTCATCATTCCCTCCTTTAATAACTAGATGCTCTTAGTTAATAATTATGGGCAATTCGTTTTCTATAAAATTTGACTGAGAAAAAGCTTAGTCCGCTCTTTCTGCGGGTTTGAAAAAAAATGCGCTGCTGTTCCTTCCTCGACAATGCAACCGTCTTCCATAAAGATCACCCGGTCGCTGACTTCGCGGGCAAAGCCCATTTCATGAGTGACCACGATCATGGTCATTCCCTCTCTGGCAAGGTTTTTCATTACGTCTAAAACCTCGCCAATCATTTCAGGATCCAGAGCGGATGTGGCCTCATCGAACATCATTACTTTCGGATGCATTGCCAGTGCCCTGGCAATCGCAACCCGCTGCTGCTGGCCCCCGCTCAGCTGAAAAGGATAACTGTCCGCTTTTTCGGGAATATTAACCTTTATCAGGAGGTCCAACGCCATTTTCCTGGCCTCATCCTTGCTTTTTTTACGGACCAGCCCGGGAGCCAGGGTTATGTTTGCAAGCACGGTTTTATGGGGAAACAGGTTGAACGATTGGAAAACCATGCCGACTTCTTTGCGGATCTCCAGTCTATTTTTTTTATTTTCATCGAGCGGCGTTCCGTCAATAACGATGGAACCGCTATCGATTTCTTCCAATCCGTTGAGGCAGCGCAGAAAAGTGGATTTTCCCGAACCGGATGGACCGATGATGACCACCACCTCACTGCGACGTATTCGGGTGGAAAAATTGCGCAAGGCACAAACCCCGTTGGGGAACGTTTTGCCGATCTTTTCCACCGTCACAATATAATCACCCAGTTCCTTATCTTGCACAGACCAATCCTCCTTGTTGCCTCAGGTCTGAATTCGAAACCGATTCTCAAGGGTATTGACAACCATAGATAGCGTTATCGTAATAATAAGGTACATGAAGGCAACCGTGAACCAGATCTCAAATGTCAGAAATGTTTCGGCGATAACAACCCTGCCTTCCATGGTCAAATCATAAATGGCTATGGTGCTGACAAGGGCCGAGTCTTTGATCAGTGATATTGCCTGGCTGGTAAGGGGAGGGAGAATACGCCGGATCGCCTGGGGCAGAATGATGCAGCGGTAGGTGTCAAATATGCTCAGACCCAGGCTGTGCGAAGCTTCCCACTGGCCTTTGTGGATGGACACGATGCCCGCGCGAAAAATTTCCGAGACATAGGCACCCTCGAAAAGACTCAGCGCAAGGACGCCTGCAAAAAAGCGGCTGAAGCCGAAGATGGGTGCCAGGACAAAGTAAAGGAAAAAGATTTGAACCAGAAGCGGTGTGTTCCGGATGAGCTCCAGATATCCTCTGGCAACGATCCTGGCCAGGAAAGAGTTGGAAAGGCGCAAAAGGGTGGTCACCAATCCGATGGTCATAGACAATAGAAGGCCCCAGGCCGTAATACGAAACGTCACGGCCAACCCGAACATAAGGGGCCCAGAAGTAAATTCTCCGTCCTGAAACTGAAAGATATATTTGGGGACCTGGTACCATTGCCAGTTATAACCGAGTTGCTGCGTGCCCCGGGCCATAACCCAGATGAGTATTGCCACCACCATCAGGAATTTGGTAACATCCATCACCGGAGAACGTTTCAGCCTTAACCAGATTTTTGGGTATGATTGGGACATTGCATTAGACATATCGGACAATCAATTCATTGGAAAGGAAATTTTTGCTTTCTGTGGAAAATTGTCTTAGGCATTCGATAAATTTATTTCATAACGCCGCAAATGAGGACGTACGAACAAGGAAGATCCCTCACTCGTGTATTTTTGCTTGACGCAAATTTTGCAATTACTTAAAAAGAAACGTTTAATACCTTTCGCTACGTTTTTTTTACAATCCCCATAAAAACGAAAGGCACTTTCTCGGATTTATGGAAATTTTGGGGCAAATTCTTGATATCGATTTAACCACAGAAACGTGGAAGCTTGAGGAATACCCGGAAGATGTGGCTCGGAAATACCTTGGCGGGCGCGGGTTTAATATGCATGTTCTGTATAATCAATTGCCGGCTAGCACGAATCCACTGGGCCCTGAAAATCTCCTCATCATATCCTGCGGATTGCTAACGGGAACCGCAGCGCCGTCGTCCGCCAGACTCCACATCAATGCCCTCTCTCCGCTCACCGGAATATTAGGCAGCTCCAATGTTGGCGGTAATTTTGGCCCCCGGCTGCGATCGAACGGGATTCAAAGCGTGATCTTGCGGGGAAAGTCGACCCAACCGGTATACCTTTGGATTGACGGCGACGCCATCGAAATCCGTAAGGCCAAATCGCTCTGGGGCCTGGACACTTGGGAAACCGAGGATCGTCTCAAAGCGAATCCAGATGGAGATAAAATCAGCGTGTTGGCCATCGGGCCGGGTGGCGAAAGCGGTGCGTTATTTGGCTGCATTATGTCCGATCGGGATCATGCGGCCGGGCGCACCGGCATGGGCACCGTTATGGGATCCAAAAATGTGAAAGCCATTGTGGTCAAAAAGCAAAGACCGAAAGTACCGCCCGCTTCAGATGGTAAATTGAATGCAACGATCCAGCGCTATCTGGGGCAGATAAGAAGCTCACCGCATTATACGGAAATCTCAAAATACGGTGGCGCCAGCTACGTGAAATGGGCTGATGATCTGGGGATTCTGGCCACACGGAATTACCGGGATAACACTTTCGAGGCTGCTGAACGCATCGACGGCAAAAATTTAAAAGATAACATCACCCGCAGGCGCAGCTGCCATCGCTGCCCGGTTCATTGCAAGGCCGATCTTGAATTTGCCCGCGGCAAATATAAAGGGATGCAGGCGGTGCGCCCCGAATTTGAATCCATGCTCTCGCTGGGGTCCAAGTGCGGCCTGAGCGACCTGGACACGCTGGTTTTTCTTGATAACCTCTGCTCCCGACTCGGGATTGACAATATCTCCGCCGGCAATGCCATTGCTTTTGCCATGGACCTTTTCGAACGGGGCATTATTTCACTGGAAGACACCGGGGGGCTGGACCTTGCCTGGGGAAACGGCGATGCCATGGAAACGTTGATCCGGCAGATGGCCGCCGGCGAGGGATTTGGTAAAATACTTGCCAAAGGCGTCCGCCAGGCAAGTCAATTGATCGGGCGCGGTGCCGAGCAATATGCGCCCCACGTCAAAGGGCTTGAACTGGCCGGCTACCACCCGGACAACATCATGGGGACGGCTCTGGGGTATGCGGTTGCCAGCCGGGGGGGGGATTTTAACGATGTTTTTGCCACCCTGGAATACAAGTGGCTGCCGGACCAGCGGCTGGAAGAATCGGGCGAACCCAAAGCGGCCGATCTTAAATCAATCCATGGCAAGGCTGAGCTGGTCAGAAGATCCACCATCATCGTCACGGCGCTGGACGGTCTCGGTCTGTGCAAGGTGCCTGCGTTGTGCCTTATCTGTGCTTACGACCTGGCGGGGGAAGCCGAGCTGGCTGCGGCCATAACCGGCTGGCCGCTGGATGCTCCGGCGCTTTTTATCAGCGGTGAAAGAATCGTCAATATGGAAAGACTTTTCAACCTCAGATACGGTGCCAGCTCGGCTGATGATCGGCTGCCGGATATGTTTTTTGACAAAGACTATAATGCCGGAGAAGAGCCCTCCAAGCCCCATGACTGGATGGAACCCATGATTCAGGAATTTTACGATGTCATGGGCTGGGATCAACAGGGCCGGCCGACTTCCGCGAAATTGGCGGAACTGGGTATTTTTGCGCCCCCCGACAATCAGCCTTCAACTCAAGGAGGTTAAAATGATCCAGTCGTCCTTTAGCGAAAACCGGTCGGTATTCTTTCGTGTTCTCAGTGATGATCAGATATGGGAGATCAAGCGCACGGCCTTCGACATTCTGGAGAAGACCGGCGCCAAAGTCCTTCACGAAGGGGCGAGAAAGATGTTGAAACAGGCCGGCGCCCTGGTAAAGGGTGAGATCGTAAAGGTCCCCGAGCACGTTGTTCAGGAATGCCTGCGAACGGCCCCCAAAGGATTCACGATTTACGACCGGGCGGGACAGCGCGCGATGGAGGTTGAAGGGCGCAAAAGCTATTATGGCACCTCGACGGCGAGCCCCCGCACAAAAGACGCCCTGACCGGCGAGATTCATGACACACGCGTAATTGACATCGCGCGCGGCGCCCATGTCGCGGACGCACTTGACCATATCGATTGGGTCATGCCCATGGGGTCCAGCCAGGATGTTCCGGCCATTTCGGCCGAGTTGCACGAGTTCGAGGCTGTCGTGACCCATACCACCAAGCCCATGGTTTTCATCGGGTATTCGCCCCGCGGCAATGAACTGGTGTATGAGATGGCCGCAGAGGTTGCGGGCGGCATGGATGCCTTGAGGGAAAAACCCTTTCTGCTGTCTTATCCGGAGCCGATTACGCCACTGGTGTTTCCGGAGGAGCCGGTGGACCGGATGTTTCTCTCCGCCGATCTTTTTATGCCTCAGGTCGTGGCGCCGTCCCAGCAGTTAGGCGCTACAGCTCCCGTCACCCTGGCCGGAACGGTGGCGCTTGCCGTTGCCGAAGGCCTGATGAGCCTGACCATCATACAGCTGCGCAAACCCGGAACCCCTTATCTCATGGGCTGTAACGTTTCCGGATTTGACATGGCCACCTCCACCATGAGCATCGCCGCACCCGAGATGAGTCTGGGTCTGGCCGCTCAGGCCGAAGTGGTCCAATCTTTCGGGTTGCCCACCTGGGGTCTGGCCGGTTCCACCGACTCAAAAACCATCGACGCCCAGGCAGGCATTGAAAGCGCGTTTTCCATCCTGGCTCAGGGCCTGGCCGGCCTGAATTTGATTCACGATGTGGGATATATGGATATGGCCATGATTTGTTCCGCGGAGATGCTGGTCCTCGGGGATGAGGTCATCGGCATGACCAAGCGCTTTATTCGAGGCATCGACGTGTCGCCGGAAACCCTGGCTCGCGGTGTGATCGAAAAAGTCGGCCCGGGCGGCCATTTTCTGCAAGAGGACCACACTTACGAGCACTTTCGCAAAGAGCTCTGGATACCGAGCCTGCTGGCGCGCCAACCCTATGACCTCTGGAGTCAGGCGGGCTCAAAGGATATGAGCCAACGTGTGGCTGAAAGGGTCAGAGATATTTTAGAGACCCATCCGGTTCCACCACTTCCGGACCAGACCCTGGCTGCCCTTGAAAAGCTCAAGATCAATGGCGAAAAAGAGCTGACCGCGGCGTATGCAAAGTAACGTCTGCCCACAGGGCAGGAGTTCGATTACCGCTGGTCCTGCTGATCCTGTTGTCGATACCGGTATTCCAAATGTCCGTGGTTGAACTTGTGATAGCGGTTTCTATCAGACGGCGGATGCCGCGCTGTGGACCACTGCCTCGACACTTTTGAGATCTTCCAGGGGGATGTGACACAGAATCCGGTGCCCCTGCTCAGTGGTGCGCCATGGTGGGATCTCTGTCTCGCAGACCCGGCCGTCATCGGGCAACATCGCTTTGCGTCGTGGGCAACGGGTGTGAAAACGGCAGCCGGAGGGCGGGTTCAAGGCACTGGGCACGTTGCCGCTCAGGCGGATTTCTTTTTGATCCGCATCCGGATCCGGTATTGGTACCGCTGAAAGTAAGGCTTCAGTATACGGATGGTAGGGGGGATCGTAAATTACCTCGGCCGGACCGATTTCCACAATTTGCCCCAGGTACATGACCGCAATGTCATCAGAAAAATAGCGTACGACACTCAAGTCGTGGGCAATGAAAATCATCGAAGAGCCATACATCTCCTGAATTTCAAGCAGCAAATTGATGACCGCAGCCTGAACGGAAACATCCAGGGCCGATACCGGCTCGTCGCATATGATCAGGTCAGGCCGGCTGGCTAAGGCCCTGGCAATGCCGACACGCTGTTTTTCGCCGCCGCTGAGCTGCCGCGGCAGGCGGTCATAATAGTGCGCACCGAGGCGGACTGCCTTGAGCAGGCGTAAAACCTCGCTCTTCGCTTGATTTCTGGGTACGGTCTTGAACCGCTGAATCGGCCGCGCGATCTGTCGGCCGATGGAATAAGACGGATTCAGGGTCGAGTCGGGATTTTGAAAGACCATTTGCATTTCCCGAATCAGGTTCGTCTCGCGTTCTGAAACGGTTTGGGTGATATCGATGCCCAGAAATTCTATAGCACCCTCGGTAATGGGCTCCAGACCAATTATGCCTTTGACCAGGGTGGATTTGCCGCAGCCCGACTCACCCACCACACCGAGCGTGCGGCCCTTTGCCAGCCGAACGCTAACATCATCAACGGCTTTGACGAACTTCTTTTCACCCAGACCTACCAGGCTGACGACGGAGTTGGATTCTTGCGGGTAAAACACTTTGAGGCTTTTAAAGTTGAGCAATTCCTTGCCGATGCCTTCCACCGGCTCGGGGGCTTCTTTTTCGGCAACGGCCTTCCGTTTTTTGCGGGTCTTTTTCTGGGTATCGATGTCCAGGGCATAAATACAGCGGGCCAGGTGATCGGGGCTGACCTCAGTCATTCCCGGCAGCGCTTCGCGGCATTTTTCGGTCGCATAGTCGCAGCGAGGCGCAAAAATGCAGGCATCTGTTGGTCGCTCGGCCGGAGGCGGGACACGGCCGCGGATCGGTTGCAAAATCGATTCACTTTTGGTTTCTCCCAGGCGCGGGACTGAAGCCAGGAGCCCCATGGTATAAGGATGACTTGGATTGTGAAAAATATCTGCAACCCGTCCCTTTTCCACCATTTGACCGGCGTACATCACACAGAGCTGATCGCTGACCCGGGCGACGACCCCCAGGTTGTGGGTGATAAAAATGTTGGCGGCCTGGAAATCGTTTTTCAGATCTTCGATCAAGTCCAAAACAGCCGCTTCAACGGTAACGTCCAATGCCGTTGTGGGCTCATCCATGATCAGCAGCGCCGGGTTATTGAGCATCGCCATGGCAATGACCACCCGCTGCTGCTGCCCGCCGGAGATCTGATGGGGATAGCGGTTCATGACATCATCGGGATCCGGCATATGAACCCGCTTGAGCATCTGGATGGATCGCTGCCAGGCCTCGTCTTGAGAAATCGGTTGGTGGAAGGTCAACACTTCCGCCAGCTGTTCGCCGAGTCGCACCGAGGGGTTCAAAGCCTGCATGGGGTCCTGAAAAACCATGGCGATTCGATTGCCGCGCAGTTTTTTGAGTTCAGCCTGCGATCGGCCGACGAGTTCTTCTCCCTGAAACTGAACGCGGCCCGCCTTAATTTTGCCGTTGGGGCCTAAAAAGTTGACGATGCCGAAGGCGATGGTACTCTTACCGCAGCCGGATTCACCCACCAGCCCGATGGTTTCACCTTTTTGGACCTTAAATGAGACATTGCGAACCGCTTCAACATCACCTTTGCGGGTTTCATAGGCAATGGTAAAATTTTCGACATCCAGAACCAGATTCGATGATGAAGGCGGTTGATTCATATGATTATTGGTCCCTTTCACTTTTATCAAAGATCTCTACTGGTAGCGCATCGACTCTTCCCGCAATCCATCTGCCAGCAGGTTGAGCCCCACCACCAGCGAGGCGATGGCAATCGAAGGCCAAAGGGCGGCCCACGGGCTTCCCTCAAGGATAAATTCCCTGCCTTTGGCTACCATGCTTCCCCAGTCCGGTGAAGGCGGCGGCAAGCCCAATCCCAGAAATCCCAGTGTCCCCATGGCAAAGATGGCATAGCCGACGCGCAGCATGGCGTCGACGATGATCGGACCGCGGGCATTGGGCAGGATTTCAACAAACATGATGTACCAGGGGCTTTCACCGCGGGTTTCAGCCGCCCGGATATATTCGCGGGTGCGTATATCCAGGGTGAGGCTGCGGACCAGGCGGGCAATACCGGGTGTTCCCACAATCGTGATGGCAATCACCACATTAATGGCCGAAGCCCCCAGGGCCGCCATAATCAGCATGTAAAGCAATATGATGGGAATCGCCATCATGGCATCCAGCAGGCGCATGACAATCTCATCCAGCCAGCCGCCGTAATATCCGCCGATGAGCCCCAGGGTCATCCCGACCAGCAGAGCGGCAAAAACGCCCCAAATTGCCGTGCCGCCCGGCAGCCAGTATTTTTCCGATAGCGGGATGATAACCAGCACCACTCGTGCGCCGTAGATCAGACGCGTCCACAGATCACGACCCAGCTCATCAGTGCCTAAAATGTGTGCTTTGGATGGACCCTGATTGGGCGCCTTCCAGTCCTGTTCCAGCGGGGTGTAAGGGGTGAGCAGCGGGGCGAATATCGCCACAAAGATCCAAAAAAGGACGATGAACAACCCGGTCAAGGCGATCTTGGAGGTAAAAAGGATGGAGAGACCCTGCCTTATGCGTTGCACGCGGCCTGTTTTTTCGACTTCGGGGATGTTGTTTTCTCCAGAAACCGTCGCTTCCCGGGAACTTTCCATGAGTGATCCTGTTAGTTATATCGTATCCGCGGATTTAAAAATGTATAAATGATATCGGCCACCAGCTGGGTGCCGACGGCCACAATGACCAGAATCATCGCACCGGCCTCAAGGGCGTTGATGTCTTTATTGAGGGCTGAATCCAGTAAATATTTACCGAGTCCCGGATAGCCGAATACGACCTCGACGATGACAATGCCGCCCATCAGCCAGTTGACATGCAGCATGATGACGGTAATCGGTGCCATCAGGGCGTTGCGGATGGCGTGCTTGAATACGATCCGCCAGTAGGGCAGGCCTTTCAGATAGGCGGTGCGGATATACGGAGAGCGCATGACCTCCACCATGCTGGCGCGGGTGATTCTGAGCACATAGCCCAGCTCGATCAGCGTCAAGGTGAGCACCGGCAAAATCAGCATGTCCAGACGCTCCCAGGGGGCTTTTTCACCGAAAACCGTTGCGCCGGGGACCAGATCCCACCAGACGGCTACAATCAGAATCAAAAATATACCGGTGGCAAACTCCGGAATTACTGAAAATGTCATTCCGCCGACCGAAAGCGCGCGATCGCGCAGACTGCCTTCTTTGAGTCCGGCCAGCAAGCCCAGAAACAGCGCCAGCGGCATCACGATGACAAAGGCGATGCCGGCAAGAACCAGCGAATTGCGCAAACGCACAAAAATGCTTTTGGACACCGGACGCCCGGTGCGCAGCGACACACCCGGGTCGCCCCGGATAAATCCTTTTTTCAAGGGGATATATTCTACCGGCCCCCCGGAGCTCTCCTTCCAGCCGGACCCCATAATAAAAGTCCAGACCTTGCGATCGGATCCTTTCTCCCACATGACCGCGTGGTTCTCGTTATCAAGTCCCCAGAAAGTGGACACACCCCTGTCATCGGTCACCCAGCGGTCGTTGTCTTTTTCACGGACAACGGTACCGTCCGGGTTGCGAACCATGACAATCAGGTCATCGCCGGCCAGTTTCCAGCGCACCAGTTTGTCATCGTCGCGCAGCGCCCACCATTCAACAAAATCTTTTTCGGTGACAATTCGCCTGAGCGGCATTCCAACCTTATTTCTTGCCTGCCAGTCAGAGCCGATGAACCAGTGGAGATAACGCTGCCAGACGGGCTTGTCCAGTCCCATCTGGGCCAGAAAAGAGGCTTCCTGCTCCGGTGTCACAAAAGCGCCGAGGACATTGCGGGCCACGTTGCCCGGGGAGGCCTCGGTGATCAGAAAAACCGCCATCGAGACCAGCACCATGGTCAGCACCAGCAGAATTATTCGACGTACGATGAATTTTGCCATCGGTATCTGTAAGAAATGGTTTTATTTCAGGCGGACCGGGAGATTTCGGTCCGCCCGAATGTGTATTGCGATCTATCCTTCCAGCCAGGCTTCGTTGAACAAAAAGATCAAATTGGGATGCGAATCCACATTTTTGAGCCTCTTGTTGGCGCACATCCAGGTGTTCATCCAGTAAGCAATGCCGATGGATCCCCGTTCACTCTGGATTTTTTGCAGTTTGCAGAAAATTTTACGCCGTTTGTCAACATCCAGAGTTCCGCTGGCCTCATCAAGAAGCGTGGTGAATTCTTTGTCAACCCAGCGACTCTCATTCCAGGGCACCGGTTTACCCTGGTCGTCGGCGATATAGGCCAGGTTCGGCACCATGGTGCCCAGCGGCCTGTGCGTCCACGGGGTGACGCCCAGATCGACCTCGGTCCATTTTTCCCAGTATTGGCTGGTGGGCATGGTCTGAATATTGATCCGGATTCCGGCCGGCAGGGCATCCTGTTTGAGAACCTCGGCATAGCGCACGATATCGGTCCACTCGGAGCCCACCGCCAGATTGACGTCGATACCCTTGGGATATCCGGCCTTGGCCAGCAGCGCTTTGGCTTTATCCGGTGCGTACGCCGGAACCGGCATTTCACAGTATTCGGGGTGTTTGGGGTACACATGGAAATCCTGCCCTTCCAATCCTTCCCCCTGATAGGCCAAGGCCAGGATCTTTTCTCGGTTCTGGCAAAGTTTCAACGCCATGCGGACGTTGTTGTCGCTCCAGGGCTTCATATCGACGCGCATGCGCATCACCCGGGTAGTCGCTGTGGCCACCGGCATCACATTGATGTGTGCATCTTTTTTGACCGCCATCATCACCTGCGGGCCGGGGTTGTCGGATGCGTCGATCAGATCGATTTCGCCGGACTTGAGCGCCGCAATCTGCGGGGCCAGCTCACCGCCCATATCGATAAAGCGAATTTCATCCATATAGGGCAGGGGCTTGCCGTCGCCGCCTTTTTGCCAGTAGTCTTTGCGTGCTTTGACGATGGCGATTTCGCCCTCGTTGTATGTATCCAGCAGGTACGGTCCGGTACCATGAGGTTTCTTCTTCATGTCGCCCTCAAATGTCCGGTGATTCACCACCTGTGCGGTGTACTGGAAAAAATGCTCCGGAATGGCGATTTCAGGGCGTTTGAGATTCAGTTTGAATTGATAGTCGTTGACCTTCTCGATGCCGGTCGGTTCCAGATAAGAACCCACCAGACCCAGCAGGGAGGATTTGACATCCTTATTCAGCCATTCAGTGATGGTGAAAATACAATCATCGGCGGTGAAGGTGTCGCCGTTGTTGAACTTGATGCCTTTGCGAACATTAAACGTCCATGTCTTCAGATCATCACTGGCCGACCATTTTTCACACAGATAGGGATGCGTGATGTTGTCCCGGTCGGTTAAGGTCATGTATTCAAATACCATCCGCATTGTATTGGAGGGCATCAACCAGGAATAGCGTGCCGGGTGGTCGATTTTCTGAACCTGCTGGGAAATCTTCAACACCCCTCCGCGTTTGGGCGTGGCGGCCCATAGTTTTTGCGGCCAGGTCAATCCGATCATCTGGCTGGCGGCGGCGGCCGACATCCCCAGTAGCGTCGCGTATCGCAGAAATTCGCGGCGGCTGAGTTTGCCGTTTGCCAGAGCGCTTTTTAAATCATAAATGGTAGGATGAATCCGGGTTTTTTCTTTCATGAGCTCCTCCTTCCGATCTCGGTTAAAAAAAATGCCCCTTCAGCTCAAATTTTGCTGAAGCGGCATGTGTCCATTTTCTCGTCACCTATTTTTAAGGCAGCCATCAAAAGGCCTACATAAATAACCGATGGGATACTTTTCTGATTCGTCCCGTATATATGGAATTGTCGTTCGATGATAATTCCGATTCGACCGGGTTAGGGTATACGGTTACGAGCGCAACGAAAAAAAATGATTGTTAATCCCCGTCAATTAAACAGCTTTCTAAACCATTGTCAAGGGGCAACCCTGGCATGTCCACAGGCTTCTGAGCATGCTTGGTTGAGGTAGTAAAAGCAAACGAATACGGCTGAACGGGAGCACTGGGAAGTCAGTACATCCAGTGTTGTGATGGATTATCTGTGGCCGCTAAAAAAAAATGGCTTATGTTGACAGCCTAAACCGCATGTGGCAGAGTTCGATTGTTATCTTATTCACGGCGAAGCAATTCTAACCTGTACCGCAATCTTCAGAGCACATTTCACCAAAAGACCGAACCCGATATTGAGAGGTTGCAATGATTAATTCCGGATCTACAGAAAAACGAGCGGCCCAGTTACAGATTTTAAGTGCGGATCAGGTTTTTGAAATCAGGCGGGCCGCATTCGATATCATGCAGAATGTGGGTTTCAGGGTGTTGCATTCCGGCGCTCGCAAAATGCTCAAGAAGGCCGGTGCGGTGGTCAGGGATGAATGGGTGCGGGTTCCTGAATTTGTTGTTAACGAGTGTCTGCGCACCACCCCCAAAGGCTGGACGGTTTTTGACCGCGACGGCGACCGCGCCCTGGAAGTGGAAGGGCGCAAAAGCTATTACGGCACCTCCACGGCCAGCCCCAACACCAAAGACGCTTTGACCGGTGAAATTCATCCCACCCGTGTGGCCGATATCGCCATAGGCGCCAAAGTGGCCGATGCTCTGGAGAACATCGACTGGGTCATGCCCATGGGGTCTTCCCAGGACGTTCCGGCTCTGGCAGCAGATGTCCATGAATTCGAGGCTGTTGTCACTCACACCACCAAGCCGATTGTATTTATCGGCTATACCCCCCGCGGCGCCGAATTGGCCTTTGAGATGGCGGCCGAAGTGGCCGGCGGTCTGGATAATCTGCGCGAGCGGCCGTTTGCCCTGCTGTATCCTGAGCCGATATCCCCTCTGGTGCAGCCGGAAGACGTGGTTGATCGCATTTTTGTTGCGGCGGATCTGGGCATGCCGCAGGTGCCCGGACCGGCCGTGTCTTTAGGCGCCACGGGTCCGATCACCCTGGCCGGCACCGTTGCGCTGCTGACCGCCGAGTCGCTGATGTGCATTGTACTTGCTCAGCTGCGTAAACCCGGCTGTCCCTGTTGCCTCAGCGCCAACGTCCAGGTTCTGGATATGGCGACCGGGCTGTTCGGCGTAGGCTTTCCGGAAATCAGCCTGGGAATCTGTGCCCAGGCCGAGGTGGCCCAGTCCCTTGGATTGCCGACCTGGGGCTATGCCGGATGCACGGATGCCAAAGTCCTGGATGCCCAGGCAGGGCTCGAAAGCGGATTGACGGTGCTGTCCCAGGGGCTGGCGGGTTTAAACTTGATTCACGACGTGGGGTACATGGACAATGCCATGGTCTGCTCCACGGCCCAATTGGTTCTGGGTGATGAGGCTATCGGCTGGACCAGGCGTTTTTGCAGGGGTGTTGAAGTCAACTCTGAAACCATTGCCCGCGAAGTCATTGAAGCGGTTGGCCCGGGAGGCCATTTTCTGCAGCAGGACCACACGGTGGAGCACCTCAGAAAGGAACTCTGGCGATCAAAACTGTTAACCCGCCAGGCCTATGATGATTGGGAAAAAAGCGGTTGCAAAGATATGTACCAGCGCATTCAGGAAAAATTAAAGGACATTATTGAAAATCACCAGGTGCCTCCCTTGCCCGCTAAAACTGTGGCCGCGTTGCAGCGGATCAAACGTCAGGGTGAAAAAGAGCTCAGTCGTCAAGAAAGCTGAAGTGAAATCAAACGCATCAGCGCTGAATTTAATCACCATTGCTGGAGGTTCGCATGACCAAAAAAATGAAAGCATTGGTCAAGTCCAGGCCTGAACCGGGGCTCTGGTTGGAAGAAGTGCCCATTCCCGAGATCGGCATCAACGATGTGCTCGTAGAGATTTTCAAAACCGCCATCTGCGGTACGGATATTCACATTTATAACTGGAACGAGTGGGCGCAAAAAACCATTCCCGTGCCGATGCCGGTGGGCCATGAATTTGTGGGTCGGGTGGCCGAGATCGGCAGTAATGTCCATGATTTTAGGCCCGGGGACCTGGTTTCCGGTGAAGGCCACGTGGTTTGCGGCCGCTGCCGTAACTGTCTGGCCGGCAGGCGCCACCTGTGCATGCGCACCAGCGGTGTAGGGGTAAACCGACCCGGCGCCTTTGCCGAGTATTTAAGCATCCCGGTGACCAACATCTGGTATTGCGATCCCCATATCCCGCTGGATGTGATCACCTGTTTTGATCCGTTGGGCAACGCCACTCACACCGCCCTCTCATTTGATGTGCTCGGCGAAGATGTGCTCATTACCGGTGCCGGGCCCATTGGCTGCATGGCAGCTGCCATCGCCAAACATGCCGGCGCCCGTTATGTGGTGGTTACCGATGCGATCCCCTACCGTTTGAAGCTTGCCAAAAAAATGGGCGCCACCCTGACGCTGGACATCCGCACGCAAAAGATCGAAGACGCCCAGAAAAAACTGGGCATGAAGGAAGGCTTTGACGTCGGCCTGGAGATGTCGGGCAGTCCGGATGCGCTGCGCTCGTTGCTGGCCAATATGTGCCATGGGGCCAAAATCGCCATGCTGGGGATCTTGCCTGCCGATACGGCCATTGATTGGGATCTGGTCATTTTTAACGGTCTAACCCTTAAAGGGATCTACGGTCGTGAGATGTATGAAACCTGGTATAAAATGACCGCCATGATCCAGACCGGTTTGGATATCAGCCCGGTCATCACCCACCGTTTTAATTATACCGATTATGAAAAAGCCTTTGAGATTATGCAATCCGGTAAATCGGGCAAGGTCATTCTTAACTGGAGCAATTAGGTTGGCCCGTTAAGCCGATTTAGCCCGTTGAGCCGCTTAAATAGGAATGCTATCTAATTTAATTCGAACCCGTCGAACCGGACAACGGGCCAGCGGGCTCAACGGGCTAACCGGTGCAAGGAGAGGAAAATGTACGGTAAAATAAAAGAGCATCTGATCAAACAGCTGGCGCAGATTCGCGACAGCGGCCTTTTCAAAGACGAACGCGTCCTATCTGGGCGTCAGGGTGCCAAGGTCGAACTGGCCGACGGCCGCCAGGTGATCAACCTGTGCGCCAATAATTATCTGGGCCTGGCCGGCACCCAGGAGCTGGTGGAGGCGTCCAAAGCGGGCCTGGAGCAATGGGGGTACGGCCTTTCCTCGGTGCGCTTTATTTGCGGCACCCAGCAACTGCACAAACAGCTTGAACAAAAGGTATCCGAATTTCTCGGTACCGAGGACACGATTCTTTATTCTTCCTGTTTTGATGCCAATGCCGGACTTTTTGAAACTTTGCTGGGCACCGAGGATGCGGTCATCTCCGATGAACTCAATCACGCCAGCATCATCGACGGTATCCGGTTATGTAAAGCCCGGCGATACCGGTACAAAAACAACGATATGAGCGATTTGGAGGCCAAGCTCAAAGAGGCTCAGGATGCCCGCTTCCGATTGGTTGCCACCGATGGATCCTTTTCGATGGATGGTATCGTAGCGGATTTGAAAGGCATCTGCGACCTGGCAGACTGCTACGAGGCGCTGGTGATGGTGGACGATTCGCACTCGACCGGCTTTATCGGAAAGACCGGCCGCGGCACCCCCGAGTACCATGGCGTCATGGACCGGGTGGATATTATCACCTCCACCTTTGGCAAAGCACTGGGCGGCGCATCCGGCGGGTTTACCACCGGACGCCGGGAAATTATCGATATCCTGCGTCAGCGCTCGCGTCCTTACCTTTTTTCAAATACGCTGGCGCCCGGTGTTGCCGCGGCTGTTTTCAAAGCGCTCGAAATCCTCAGTGCCTCAACCGAATTGCGGGACCGCTTGGCGCACAACACCGCCTATTTCCGGAAGGGCATGACCAAGGCCGGGTTCAATATCAATCCGGGGGATCATCCGATTGTCCCGATTATGCTGGGGGATGCCAAAGTGGCCGTGAAAATGGCCGATGGGATGTTGTCAGAAGGCGTTTATGTGATCGCCTTTTCTTATCCCGTGGTGCCCAAGGACAAGGCTCGAATCAGGGTTCAAATTTCAGCCGCCCATACTGCCGCCGAGCTCGATACGGCCATTGCAGCGTTTACCAAGGTGGGCAAAAAAATGGGTGTCATCTAAAGTGGTTTTAAAGCCACTTCTTTTTGAGCAATTGTCCTAAATGCCTCCGAACAGTGCACTCTGTTCGGACCGCTATTTGATTTTTTGACATGATATCCTAAGTTTTGGTTCGTTAAGATTTCAGCCGACTTAACCCCAATCCACAAAATTCCAAAATTTTATATTTCATTAGCACATCCAACAAATTTTTAATGTTTCCAACTCATACACTAATGCACGCTACCTACAATTTCGGTCTTTGTAAAAACTTTAGGATTTCTACAGGCATTATACAATCCAAGGAATCAAGCACTAAAGCAAATACATTTGCAGGAAAACCCCCACGCCTTAATCTTCGATATTAACCTTTTTCTACCCTTGAAAGATAAAATAAACGCCTTAATTTAATTAAATATCTTTCGCTGAATCCATACAAGCAAAGTACTTGGATTCGTCAAAAGAATAAAAGGAGGAAGAAATGACTATTACAAAAATACTCGCAGTGACAGTGGCTATTGCGATTTTGAGCGGGTTCGGCTGTATGGCTTTTGCCGCAGGTGGTGGAGGTGCAGTGACCGATCCCGGCGCAATGGAAGGTAAGCATTTCCACCCGAAGGGAAAGATGCCGTCCAAATTTACTGTAGAATTGCAGAACAAGTGGCGGCAATCCCTGCCTTTTGACGATAAAACGGATTTCGAGGAACAAAAAAAGGGCTTTATTGCAGCCCCTGATTACAAACAGATCAAGGCCGAAGCAGGTCATGTCGCTTGGGATATGGGCAGTTACGAGTGGCTTTTGCAGGGCAAGGATTTTGACAGTATCCATCCTTCGCTGCAGCGCCAGGCCATCCTGAACATGAACTATGGGCTGTATGAGGTGATACCCGGGATCTATCAGGTACGTGGATTCGATCTGGCAAACATCAGCTTTATAAAAGGTAAGACCGGCTGGATCGTCTTCGATCCGTTGACCGCGAAAGAGACCGCTGCCGCAGCCCTCAAGTTCGTCAACGAACAGCTCGGCGAACGCCCTGTGGTGGCGGTGGTCTACTCCCACTCCCATGCCGATCACTTCGGCGGTGTGCGAGGGGTGGTGGACGAAGCCGACGTTAGAAGTGGTAAGGTCAAGATCATCGCTCCGGTCGGCTTTATGGACCACGCGGTATCGGAAAACGTCTATGCTGGCAATGCGATGAGCCGCCGGTTGTTTTTCCAATACGGCGTATTGCTGCCGCGCAGTCCCTTTGGACATGTCGACCAGTCGATAGGTAAAAACACAGCTGCCGGCAACCTGGGCCTTATCCCACCGAACGTCATCATCGCAAAGGATTTCGAGACACTGACTGTCGACGGCGTCCGCATGGAGTTCCAGAACACACCGGGAACCGAGGCGCCGGCGGAGATGAACACCTGGTTTCCCGATTTCAAGGCCTTCTGGGCGGCCGAGAACATCGTGGCCACGATCCACAACATTTACACCCTTCGGGGCGCGCTGGTGCGCGATGCACTGGAATGGTCCAAACAGATCAACGTGGCGCTTTACAAATACGGTCAGCAGGCCGAAGTCATGTTTGCCTCTCACAGTTGGCCGCGCTGGGGCAACGACCGCATTCAGGAGGTTATGCGAGCCCAGCGGGACACTTATGCGCACCTAAACAACGGCGTGCTGCACCTGGCAAACCAGGGTGTGACGATAAACCAGGTGCATAATGTGTACGAGGTGCCAAAGAGCCTTCAGCAGCAGTGGGCGGCGCGCAGCTACCACGGCTCGATGGAACATAACAGTCGCGCAGTGATCAACCGCTATCTCGGCTATTGGGACGGCAACCCCACGACCCTGATCCCGCTGTCGCCGGAAGACTCGGCCCTCCTCTATGTCGAAATGATGGGCGGGGCAAAAAAAATCATCGCCAAGGGCCGGGAACTCTATGATCAGGGGAAATACCGCCATGCCCAGGAAATATTAAATAAATTGGTATATGCAGAACCACAGAATCAGGAGGCCAAAGACCTTTTGGCCGATGTATTCGAGCAGATCGGTTACCAGCAGGAGAGCCCCAGCGTAAGAAACAGTTTTCTTGCAGCCGCTTTAGAACTCAGGTCTGGAATTCCTGAAGGTGCTTCTCCCAAGACCGGCGGTCCGGATATGATCCGGGCGATGACCACCGAGCTCTGGCTGGACTTTATGGGCATCCGCCTGGACAGCAAAAAGGCCGAAGGCAAGCAGTTTAAAATCAACCTGGTCACACCGGACAACAAAGAAAAGTTCGTGGTTGAGCTGAGCAACGGCACCCTGACCAACATCGAGGGCTTCCAGGCGGACGGCGCCGATTTGACCATCACCATCGATCGAGAAGATCTGGAAAAGACGATGATGGGTGCGGTCAGCTTTGATGAGCAGATCTCCGCCGGCAAGGCCAAGCTCGTGGGCAACCGGCAAGTTTATGAGCAGCTCAAAACCATGCTGGTGCATTTTGATCTGGGCTTTGAGATCATGCCCGGAACGGGGGCCAAGGATCTTACACCGGATCAGAAAGCGTTTGAGCAGGAGCAGCCCGCAGATACTTCCGGGGGCTGATGCATCGGCGCGCCGAATGACCATGAGAGGGGACCCTTTGCCGGGTTTCTTCATTCCAATTCCATCCATTTTTTGTCATCCTCATACGGTGTCCGAAAAAAATGGGCCAAAGTTTAACAGCTCGATGATACCTATCTATTGCTATGAGTGTATTTTGAAAAATTGATGACAAGCACGTTTTCGGTAATTCCATCAAGAAGATTAGATAGCGTATTTTGGACGCTACAAGATTGTGGTCAGATTTTTCCGGTACATTCGGCTTTAGGCGAAATTTGGCCTTGCCCATAATGTTCAGCCATGCCATAAATCATGCAGGGCTACCACCCACTTAGAAGCACTGACTGCATGGAGACTACCATAGAATTCTAATAGAATGAAAGACATTACGAAAAACATCTTTCTTACCTTGATTGGCGTATTAAGCTATTTAATTTTAGCAAACGCATCGGTTCAAGCAAGCGGGCTATGGCTTTACGAGCAGGGCACGCCGGATATAGGCACCGCTGCAGCCGGACGAGCAGCCATGGCCAAGGATGCGTCCACTGCTTTTGGCAATCCGGCGGGCATGACTCGCTTGAAGGATTCACAGCTTACCGTAGGTGCGCAAGCGCTTTTTCCGCAGATAAAGTTTAACGCTGATGACAGCTCCTTTGACGGCGGAAACGGCGGCAATGCCGGTTATTTTACCCCGACCGCCAATGTTTCTTATGTGCACAGCCTGACATCGGATTTTAAACTCGGAGTGTCGGCCGGTTCTTACTTTGGTCTCGGTCTCGATTACGATGACGACTGGGCCGGGCGCTACTATTTTCTGGAAGGCGAATTTTTAACGTTCGGCATCAACCCGGTTGCGGCGTACCGCATTAACAAATACCTTTCGGTAGGTGGCGGCATAAGCATGGTCGTATCGGAATATAACGCAAAGACGGCTATCAGAAATCTTGAGCCTGGCAGCTCTGATGGAATGCTCAAATTTGAGGACACCGACGTGGGTTTTGGCGGCAACGCCGGTGTGCTGATTTCACCCAAAGAAGGCACCCGTTTCGGCATCACTTATCGCTCCAAGGTGGATTTGGAATACAAGGACAAGCCGGACCTAAGCGGTGTAGGGCCTTTACTGCAAGCAGCGCTGAATCTGACGGGTTTGGCCGGTTCTACTGTCAAGCTTGATATGGAGCTACCACAGGCGGTTTTGGCAAGCGCCTATCATGAGTTCACAGACAAACTGGCAATCATGGGCAATGTGGGCTGGCAGAATTGGAGCAGTTTCGGCAATATTGATGTGTCTATCGACAGTGATACGTCAACGAGCGCCACCCAGGACTTGGGTTATGACGACACGTGGCATTTTGCCTTAGGGGCTCAGTATCGAATTGCCGAACCCTGGATGTTTTCTATCGGTGCTGCCTATGACACCTCTCCGGCAGATAGCGCCAAAAAGCGCACACCGGCGCTTCCGTTTGACCACCAGTACCGATTGGCAGCAGGCTTGCAATACGAAATAAACTCAGATGTCACCCTGGGTGCGGCATACGAATATCTGGATTTAGGCGATGCCAACATCGATCGGACGGGCGGTCTTCTAAGGGGTGATTTAAAAGGTAAATACAAAAAGAATGAAATTCATTTTCTCGGTGTCAATCTGATCTGGAAGTTTTAATTTAAGATAGGATTAGCAAAAGCTATTCATAATTTTTTAATTTTTTGGATAGCGGCTATGCAGGGAAAAACACAGATAATTGCACATACCGTCTGGCAATCTTAAATATTTGTACTGATATTTTTGTCGCGTAAACTTATATCGCGACAAAAAAATGCCAAAATATATTTCAGACAAAGATCTATCTCCTATTGAAACCGTGCTTGTCGCACGATCTGAAGGATGGGGAATTGGGGAAATAGAGAAAGCCCTTAAAGGCCTGGGCTTGTCCCTCAATCGACGTACGTTGCAGAGACGGTTGGCCCTGCTTGAAAAGCAGGGGCGTATCCAAATTGTAGGCGCGGGACGCGCCACGCGCTACCGGCCCCTGGTTACACCTGATAAAACGAATGAAACCAGGGACGGAATTTTCCTTTCTGCGGATGCAAAACAGATAGAAAAACTGATTTCCCGACCTTTAACTGCCCGCCATCCGATCGGTTACCAAAGAAAATTCATCGACAGCTATGAGCCTAATGTATCCAGGTACCTTCAACCGGCAATGCGTAGTCACTTGAAAGATATTGGCCGACGTACCGGTGTCGATTACGCTGCCGGGAACTATATTCGGCAAATTCTTGGCAGACTTTTGATCGATCTTTCCTGGGCTTCAAGCCGTCTGGAAGGAAATACCTATTCACTCCTTGAAACCGAAAGGCTCATCGCGTTCGGGGAATCTGCGCCCGGGAAAACACCGTTCGAGACCCAAATGGTGCTCAACCACAAAGCGGCGATTGAATTCCTCGTGGATGCAGCAGACGAAATGGGGTTTGATCGCCGAACCATTCTCAGCCTTCATGCATTGCTCTCCGATAATCTACTGGGGGATCCGAAAGCATCAGGGCAATTGCGTACCATACCTGTTAGCATTGGTAAATCTGTCTCGGAACCGTTGGCAGTACCGCAATTAATCGACGAAATTTTCAGTCAAATCCTGTCTACTGCCTCTGCCATTTCTGATCCATATGAACAGGCATTTTTTGTCACAGTATATCTGCCGTACCTTAAACCGTTCGAAGACGTCAATAAATGGGTATCGCGCTTGGCTGCGAATATTCCCCTTATTCAACAGAACCTGTGCCCTCTATCCTTTTTGGATGTACCGGAAGACCAATATATCAATGGACTACTGGGGGTCTATGAACTCAACTGCATTGAGCTTCTGAGAGACGTATTCGTCTGGACGTATGAACGGTCGTGCCAACGTTATCATGTCGTAGGCCATGCTTTAGGGGAGCCCGATGCATTCCGGCTGCGCTATCGGAAAGTGTTGATCGATTGTGTGGGTGAGGCGATTCGGCAGGTTGGTCAGGGGAAAGCGACTGATGCAGAAGAGGTCCTTTCACGTTTAGCAGAGGATCGGGTAGCGGAGAATGATCGCAAGCATTTTCTCAAGATTGCTAAAGAAGAAATAGCCGCATTACACGAGGGAAATTTTGCCCGTTACCGGCTTCGTCCCGGTGAATTCTTGGCCTGGCAAAAACGGAAGGCCTAGCGGCCTTACTCACAAGAATGAGTTAACATTAAAACTCGTGAGCTTGTGCATCTATCTGAACTTTTAATTTTAAGCATTTTACATTTTAAGTCATTTTAGTCATTTTTCTTCAAACGTGGCCTTAGTAATCATGATGCACAACCACCGCGTACGCATAGCCTAACGGGGTGCCCCAGCTAAAAACCAGCAGATCGACCTCCCGCTGAATAGCCCGTGCAAACGGCTGCATACAGCTACATTCCAGCATGAGCACGCCAATGTTGGGATAGGTCTTGCACACCTCCGAGCAAACCCGGTTCATATCTTTATGGGCCTCCAATATGAACCGTGTTGACTTCGTAGCGGGTCAATGCTTTTTCGTCAAGTTCACATCCGAGCCCCGGCTTTTCGGGAACATGAAGATATCCGCTGCGATCGATCATCAAACGATCTTCCGGGTGCAACATGTAATCCCGTCGTTGCGGGGTCCAGGCCGGTGGATCGAATGGGAATTCTAAAAAGGGGCATTTGCTGACCGCACAGGCCAGATGCAGGTTGGCCATCAGGCCGATGCCGTTGCTCCAGGTGTGCGGGCTAAACCAGATGCCTTTGTGCTGGACCCACCCGGCGATTTTTCTGACCCCGGTGATGCCGCCGGTCAGGACGGCATCCGGTTGATACACATCCAGCGAACCGAGGGTGTTCATTTCTTTGAAATCGTGCCAGCGACGGTTCATCTCGCCGCCGGCAATCCGAATCGCTGTTTTCTCCCGAAGCCGGGCCAGGCCCCGGAAATCATAATGCGGCAACGGTTCTTCAAGCCAGTAGATGTTCAGGTGCTCGAGCGCCTTTGCCACCTGAAAAGCGCGCTCAAAATCCCACGGCACCCCCGTATCCCATGGCATTTTCCAGCCCTGGTTGGCGTCCACCATGATTTCTAAGCTGTCACCGACGGCTTTGCGGACGGATTCCACCACCTTAATATCTTCTCGCGGATCGGGTTGATGGAACCTGATTTTTAAGGCCTTGAAACCCTGGTCCAAAAGTTTTTGCACACGTTCCGCCCGCTCATGCGGCGCCAGGATCTCACCGCTGGAGGCATAAGCCAAAATTTTAAATTTTGGTGCATCCAGGAGTTTGGCGATCGATTGTCCGCTGGCTTTGCCCATGATGTCCCACAGCGCAATATCCAGCGGCCAGCAGCGGCCGTAATGAAAATCGATATTGTCCAGCACTTGCCAGTGGCGCTCGATTTCGAACGGATCGTGCCCGATAAACAGGTGTTCATGCCCGGCCAGCCCCAGCATTGCATCTCCTGAACCGATTCCGGTAATGCCTTCGTCTGTGCTTACCCGTACAATGGTGGCAGGGAATTTCTTGCGGGGTAATGGATCCCAGGCGGCTTTAAATGGTGGATCCAGCGGCAGGAGATAGTGCTTTATTTCAATTGCGGTGATTTTCAAATTGCCTCCTTTATAGAAATGGTTTCAAAACCCCATCTAAGGCCCAATGGCTGCGTTGTCCCGCGAATTGAAATACTCACGTACTGACGTGTACGCTCCGTTTTCAATTCGCGGGACGCCTTGATGCGTACCTTAATCTATTTAGAATCGATATGTAATCCCGCTTCTGCGGGGCCCTTGAACCTGATATGAGGCTTTGAAGCCATTTCTAGTACTGCTCAGCGCGATAACAGCTGCCGGGCGAAATCACGAATGTCTGCCGCGTTGGCGGTATAGCAATTGTTCTCACACATGGGTGCATTTTCATCTGAATGGATGGCATCCACCAGGCGGTCCAAATCATTGCGGGTCAGACCGTCCGGTTTGAGCGACATTTCGATGCCCGTGTGCCGGATAAAATCACTAAAAGTCTGCGCTCCCATCTTTGCGTGCTTCTCAACCGGAGCGTTACCGGCTTGAACACCCAATGCCTGGGCAATCTCTGAATGAATGTCCGGCGCCCCTTCAGCATTTTTTAAAAATACAACGTCCAGCGCCAATGCAGCGGCTCTGCCATGATGAATGCCGGCCACCGTCCCCAGGGCATGTCCAATCGCATGTGCAATGCCCGTACCGGCAGCGTCGATGGCCATTCCGGCCAGAGTTGAAGCCACTAAAAGCTTACCGCGGGTATCCAAATCTTCTGGCCGGTCAATGGAATTCTTCAGGTTTTGAACCCCGAGTCTTATGGCCTGCAGGCCGAATGCTTGCACTAATGGATGACTGCTTTTAACGGTGCAGGCCTCAATAGCGTGAACCATGGCATCCAAACCGGTGGCAGCGGTCAGAGATTTGGGCAACGTCAGGGTCAATTCCGGATCAAGCATCACCAGGTCCGCCGCGAGCTCGTTTCCCCAGGCCCAGACCTTGCGATTATCCGAATTGGTGAACACTGCCGTGCGTGTGACTTCAGACCCGGTACCGGCAGTGGTGGGGAGCATGATGAGTTTTACCGTTCTTTGCGGCAGGGGATGATTCATGAGGGCATAGTATTCTGCTCCGTGATCACCGGCCGATAGGACAGCTGCCAATTTGGCGACATCCAGGGCGGAGCCGCCGCCCAGACCGATCACCGCTGCATGACCTGCGATTCGAATCATTTCGGCAGCCGCATCAATCGGCTCTGTCGAAGCCTCGCCCCTGAGGTCATTGAAAAGATCAACGTCAAACCCATTTTTTTTCAGGGAAACCGTGACGGCGTCAGCAAGACCCGCAGCGATGACACCCGCGTCACTGATGATCAGCAAGCGCTTTTCGGTGCAGATGGATATAAGTTCTTCTCCAATATTTGATGCCAGACTGCAACCGAATTGTATTGAGGGCGTCAAACTATACGTAAAGGATGACGTCATAAAATCTTCCGCCTATGGTAAACCTGATGGGGGTTCTGGGGCTTAATGCTTCCGCTAACAGAAATACTTCTGTCCGGGCAGTGATTTGATTTTGACATATCGAGTTTCAATAGGCAATTGAATTTATACTGTCAAAGTATTCAACCCGACCTCAGACGACTCCCGCTTTCGATCAAATACAGATTTTATCCCGTTGCTATTTTGGTCCTTTCTGATATAAAGTTCAGGGTCGATTGCCCTCACCTTGATGCTCGGTCAAATAGTCAAATGGCTGAACAGTCAATTCGTCAGCGGATTCAAGATATAGTTAATGGGTCAAGTAGCTGAGTAGTCAAATCGTCAAAAGGTTTAAATTCTATAACGAATTAACGATTCGACTATTTAACTAAATCCAAATGATTTAACGGATTGATATAAACGCAGTCTTTTACTTTAATAAATACCTTGAAATAATGGAAAGACAGGATTTCGAAAATCCGGAATTTTCTTTTTTTGCCGGCATTTTGTCGGTATTTTTATGCATTATTTTTGGTTCCAATGCGGTGGCGATCAAAATGGCCTTTGCCGGAGTCGGCGTCTTTACCACTGCCGCAATTCGCTTCAGCCTTGCAGCGCTGGCCATTTTCCTGTGGGCCAGGGTAACTGGCCAAACCATTGGGCTCAAAAAAGGCCAGCTTCACCAGGTCCTGATTCTGGCAGTACTCTTTGCGATTCAGTTATCGATGTTTTATTTCGGACTCAGTAAATCCAATGCCTCCCGGGGCACACTGATCGCCAATCTGGTACCGTTCTGGGTTCTTTTTTTAGCCCATTTTTTTATTCCCGGTGATCGGATTACCCGGCGGAAATTTTTTGGTATTCTATTGGGTTTTAGCGGAGTGGCTTTCATTTTTGCTGAAAAAAAAGGCGTCACCGCTGATTTTAGGCTCGGTGATCTGATTATTCTTACCGCTACCGTTATCTGGGCCTGCAGCGTCATTTATCTGAAACGAATCATCGGTGCTTTCAATGCGTTTCAGGTGACCTTTTATTCCATGGTATTTTCGGCGCCGTTTTTTTTTCTGGAGGCATTTTTATGGGATCGGCCGATGATATTTAAATTAAATCTTCAAATTATCGGCGCCGTTTTATATCAGAGTCTGGTTACGGCAGCTTTCGGGTTTTTGGCCTGGAACACGTTGCTTCAAAAATACGGGGCGGTGGCGCTGCATTCATTCATTTTTATTATGCCGATTGCCGGCGTCGCTCTGGGCGGGCTGATGCTGGGGGAACCGATTACGTTGAAGATTCTGATTGCCCTGGTGTTAATTGTGGCGGGCATTCTGGTTGTGCACCTGAAACCCCGCAAAGAAGCACCGGTATACCCGATTCGGAAAGGGATCTGAATAACACGGGTTCAAAGATTCAGGGGTTCAGCGTTCAGAGGTTAGATATCCGCAGGCAGATGTCAGAGGCCAGCAGCCAGAGGGGCGGAACCCTGAACCCCTGAACCTTATTTGAGATCTTGGATGGCCCGCGGAACATTATTTATCGCTTCAGAGGCTTTCAGCAAGGTTTTTTTAAGGTCATCGTATTCGGACTGGTCAATGCGTTCTTCATGCAGCAGGCGGTTTAATTTGCCCAGATATCTTAAAAACATGCGATTGTAATCATTGCAAATAATTTCCAAATCCTCAAAATACTCGATAACATCCCGTTTCCAGGATTTGACGGCTTTTATTTCGATGGTTTCCATTTTTTTACCTGATTAATTTTGCCGGTGTTGTTCGCTTTCTGCCAATGCAATTTAGCGACGACATTTTTATTATGATTCGACCCATTTTTTAGATTTCTTTTTCTTTAACTGCCCGGGCGGATATTTTTGTTTGTGATACTCGTGCTTTAGATAGGGCTTATCCGTATCCATTTCAACCACCACCGAACCACCCAATCTGACACGCAAATGGTTCGGCAGTTCCACACTGACACGCCAGTTGTCACCCTCCAGATAAAAATAAACGGATCTGCCGATATCAAAATAGACCGAGCAGGAGGGGTAATAGCGATATCGATGTTTTGCCCGATACCCGTGGGCCGGCGCATGGGTAGGTGGTCCAGTCTTTGCCACCGGCGGATGCCGGTATCCGCTTTGGTCATCGGGTCCGGACTGAACGCTTCCGCCCATCGTCGTGCATCCATTAATGAAGATAGCAATTGAACAAATGATCAAGACCATCATCAGCCAGTTTCGACCAGCGCGTTTCATGTGTTGTCTCCCTGTCATTTATTTTGTGTGCGGGATCTTTCCATACAGATGATTTTCCCTGCACCCTTGAATATCGGCATTTGGAAAATTTTCTTGAGGCAAATCCGATCAGAACCGCTTAAGTATTCAGAGCATTCGGTCGATACCAGATCTAGCAACAGTTTCAACGGACAAATTCAGGTTGTATTTTTTCGGTTAGTCCGATTTGCCGCGGGGAGAGAACCCTATTATGAAACAATTTAATGTCGTTTTTGGAGGCGCTGTTTCAGGCACTCACAAAACAGCGGAAGTGAAAAAAAACCTGGCCACCCTGTTCAAAGCGGACGAAAAAAAGATTGATCAACTTTTCGCCGCGCCACAGACCTTTTTAAAACGGAACGTCGATTATGATCAGGCCATGAAATATCAGAAGGCGCTGCAGCAGGCAGGTGCAATTTGCAGCGTTGAAGAAGTTATCCGGAATATTGGCCAGCAGGCAGTCGCTCCACCTATTCCGCCGCCGATCCCGCAGCCTTCCGGCGCTCACATGGTTGGCGGAAAAAGACAATCTGTCCATAAAGCAGATCCGCAGGCGCGAACCCATAAAAAGAGCAATAGGGGACCGTTCCTCATTGTTTTGGGTGTTGCGATGATCCTCATCAGAGTGGTGGGCATAGGCCGTTTGAGTGATCTCGGATTCATGGATTTATTTATGAGCAGCATCGGGGTATTATGGCTCATTACCGGCATCGCCATGGTGACCAAACAATCTTGATCCTTCATTCGATCTCCGTCACCGCTGTTGTCCTTATCTAATGCTGAATAAAAAAAGCAGGGTAAATTCACGCCCTGCTTTTAATTTCAAAATTTTGTCAATCTGATTGCCTGAGGTCTCCTAATCTGCGGTGCAAGTAGAATTTTTTCAACACCCGCCCAATCTTTACTTTGTGGGGCGGATATTATAAAGTTCTGCTTACCTGACAGAAAGGAGGATAAAAAACATGCCCACACCCATCGTCATTAAAATCGGTGATCTTGAGCTCAAAGGCGAGTTTAACGATACGCCCGCCGGAAAGGCGGCGGCCGACGCGCTGCCATTCGAATGGAGCGGCAGTCGCTGGGGGGATGAGTATTACGGTCCGCCGACTGTGGATTTCGGGGACCATCCCGGTGAAAAAGGTGCGGTCATGAATGTTGGCGATTTAGGCTGGCATGCGCCCAATCAGTGGTTTTGCCTGTTTTTTGGACCCACCCCGGCCAGCAGCGGTGATGCCCCCGAGGCGGCGGTTCCCATTTTAACCGTTGGGACTGTTGAGGGAGACTGGACGGCACTCGGGGAGATGGGCGGCACGATAACGGCCAGATTGGAAAAAACATAGTCGAAAAATAATATAGCGCTTAGCGCAGAAACACGATTGGCGCTATGTGCCTGCGGAGAGGATATTAGTGGCACTTCATCGGTTTTCCACCGGTGGCTTTCTGAAGTTTGGCCATGTAGCGCCCCCACCAGCTTTTGGGTTTTGCACATTCCGGCCCGATATATTTTTCAGGGTTTTCCTCAAATGTCTTGCGGCAGCCCTCCGCGCAGAAATAATACTGCCGCCCTTCGATGGTCGCTATTATTTTTGTCGTCCCGGGATTTACGGACATGCCGCACACCGGGTCAATTCGGGATTTCACTGATTCTGTTTGATTTGACATATTTTCTCCATTTCATGCGCATCTAAAACGATGTATCCTGCATACCCTATCTGAAACTTATCCGTTTAGTATAATAACAACTGATCATCAGGAATCAAGCGAGCCTCAGAAGTTTCGAGCTTGGAAAGGTAAGTTGAAATTCAAAATTTTTACACTCAGACACCCGACAACCGCTTCTATAACTTCGGCAGGAGATGCTTCCAGTCCTGTTTAAAGCTGAGCATCGAAAGATACACACAGTTATGTGGGTAGGCGTCGTGCAGCACTTTCAGGTTTTGTGCGGGATCATACACCTCGGATGACGCATCTTTCCGTTTTCGAACACTCTTATACAGAAGATCGATATTCTTCGACATCCAGGCTTCGATGACAATGGGGATACCCACATTTTGAAGTGCATCCACATGGGGATCCTGGCCGATGACCGGTTGGGTGATGATAAATTTGGCGCCCGCCGCCATCTTTTGTTGCAACCGCCGGGTTTCAAAATCGATCGGATTATACGGGTTGAAGGCCGCACCGGTGATAAACATATCCGCATGCACTGTGTTGATGTAGCGGATCAGGTCAATGGATGTTACGATGCTTTTTTGCCCGCCAATGCTCTGGGGATTGAGCTTTGCCAAGTCCGGTCCACCATCACCCCGGATAATCAGAAGATATTTGACACCCATTGATGTGGCCCTGTTGAGCACACTATCCAGTTCGTTTTTGGTGTGGAACGTATTTAGGTTCATTACCATTCTTTGCGGATCGATCGAGAGGCCGCAACTATCGATTGCTTCCAGGGCATTATAGCGCGGCCGGCCCATGGGATTGTCCGGAATAGACACCCCGCAGCCGGAATCCATAATGCGGCGATAACGCCCGGCAAAACGCCCCATATTTTCTTTGACGTTTTCTTGATCGGATCTCAGGGGGGTAAGGATTTCAATCAGGTAAGCGCAATCGAACATAGATAATTTCCTTCGGCGGTTTAAGGCTGCGTGGCGACCTGGGTAAAATTTTTAAGTGCGGTTTGAATCTTCACCACTACCGCCTGGCAGCCATCGATGCCATGACGCACCTCCAGGTATTGGGGATCATTGTAGGTCAGCCATACCTGCCCGGTTTCATCCTGCCAGATGAGCGCTTTCTGCGGAAGGTCAATTGCCACCGTCTGGCTGCATTGCATCAGGGGCGTACCGACTTTCGGATTACCGAATATCACCGATTGCGTCGGCCGCAATTTTTTCCACCTTGCGGGCGCCTTCACTGTGGTTGACCCGCAAAAATACGGTCATTCCTTTTTCTTTTAAAACCGTTTCCAGACGATCGGCTGTATTTTTGACGTCATGCGAACTTTTTAAATTAACTAAGCCGGGTTCCGCTGATAGCGACAGAGCAGAGACGATCACGAAAATAAAAGCGATGATTATGGTACGCATAGATTATCCTCCACTAAAATTGAATCCCTCTTCTAACAGTAAAACACGGTTTTGCATAGGCAACTTGTCCGCGCTCAAATTTTTGAAAATCGCATCAACCTGTCGACTTTACAGACCGACTGACCGTCTCCCCTAAACATAGGCACGAATTTGTACGGCTTTGTGCAGGCACATGCTTTGCTAAAACTCAAGAAATCGGGATTTTAGCCGATCTTTAAGAAAGCCCCCATTTTTTTAATGAACGTATTTAACGAATGCAAAATTGGGAACAACAAATGAAACGCGCATTTAAAATCTTTTGCAGTTATAAATCTTTAAGCTTTCAAGGGTTGTTTGTCCTGGCTGTATTTTTTCTGGTTTCGGCGTGTGCGACATCCCCCAAACAGTCTCGCGTGACAACCACAGCATCAACGCATCCTTCAGCTGTCAAATCGCATTTTAATGATGCTGAAATCGAGAAACGGCTGCGCCAGGAATATGGTAGATGGAAGGGAACCCGGCATCGCCTGGGGGGGACCGGCAGCCGGGGAATCGACTGTTCCGGGTTTGTGAAAGCGATCTATAAAGATGTCTTTGAGGTTGATTTACCGCGGACCACTAAAGCCCAGGCAAGGCAGGGGCGGCCGATACCTTTTAAGGAACTGCAGGCCGGAGATCTGGTGTTTTTTAAACCGCCGACTTATCCGCGGCATGTCGGGATCTATTTAGGCGGGTCCGAATTTGTGCACGCCTCCAAAAACAAAGGCGTAACGCTTTCGAAAATCGACCCAACCTACTGGGGAAAATACTATTGGACCGCGCGCCGCATCCTACCGGTTACCGGTCATCCTTGAATCTGTAAAATTTATAACCTCTCTCTAACTCACGCTCGTATTGTTTCCCACAAAAAGGTGTCAGGTGTCCTCACGGACAAGTTAGATTAGTTTTATTTGTTTCATTGGTTGAATTCGTTGACTTCAAACCAAACCAGTTGAACAAATTAAACCAATCAGACCAATTAAACGCTTGAAATACCTGACGGGTTACTGACATTTTGATATTTGAAAAAACAGATCGACAAAATTCAGCTGGATTAATCACCAAAGGCTTCGATAAATGGCGGCAGCGGTATGTCTAACGCATAGGCAACGGCGCGCAATAGCTCCGCCTCTTCCACCGTCACCCTTTTGTCATGCAGCACGCAGTGGGCACAGGCATCCAGGATGGCTTTTTTAACCCCCGGGGTGGCATGCGAAAACCGTTTCAGGGCCACCCGCAGCGCGCTAAACGACACCTTGCCGGCCGGCAGCATGTCCCAGTCCCGAGTTGAAGCGTTGATATGCAATTTCGACCATCCGGAATTAAAAGCGGCCTGGGCGGCAGCCTCTTCGGGATGCCCCACGTGGGCCAGTTTTGAAAGGATATTGACGGCGTCTACTGCGAGTGACTCGATGTTTTTATAAATCACTTCCCTTTTATGACGTTTGAAGGTCGCTCCCAGCCGATGCGTGATGATTTCCAGCAGCGCAAATTCAAAAAGTGAGAGTTTGGCGTCGGCCTCCACGAGGATCTGAACAAGCTCATGGAATTTTGCATACTGACGGGCGGACATCTGTCGTAAAACCGGCATGGCAAGATCCAGGATGGGAAGCCGCAACTGGGGATTGATATCTTTCAATTCGTTTTCGAGGAGCAAAATTTGTCGAATCACGTCCTCAGGCGCAACTTTTTGCAGGCTTTTGATCTGCCTGGCTTTTAAGGTCGAATCCTTTTCCAATAACAGAGCGCAGGTGACGCAGATTGACCCCAGGGTGTTGCTGAGTTCGTTTTTGACCGTTTCCGGGATTGCGGCCAAAAGCTGCCGGCTGCGGTTAAGATTTTGCGGTGTTATATTTCCCGGTCGTTTGATAACGGAGTCGGCGCCGCTCACAAACCCTGCAACAGGTTGCATGGCTGCATCCAACTCAGGCTTTGGGGGTTCAGGCGCCAGTGGCGCAGGCTCTTCATCCGAGATTGT
>JBFFCW010000004.1:0-36251 GCA_041559695.1 Desulfobacterales bacterium | reverse complement strand
GGCGGTTATAAGGATGCATTTGATAAGCTTCACGCACAGATCGAGTTTAAGCCCTTTAAGGCCGCTGTCAAAGTAAATATCGGTGAGCCTTTCGGGGACATTGCCATTGCGCGCCGTGCGGTCGAATCCGATGTTGTGATCAACCTGGCAAAGCTTAAAACCCACACCCAGATGCTGCTGACCCTGGGGGTAAAAAACCTCTTTGGTTGCATTGTTGGTTTAACAAAACCTGAATGGCACCTGCGCAGCGGCGTTGATCGAAATATGTTCGCACGCCTGCTGGTGCAGATCTATCAGGCGATTCATCCGGCGGCGACGCTGGTTGACGGCATCCTGGCGTTGGAAGGGCAGGGGCCCGGAAGGCGCGGCAAGCCCCGGCATGTCGGCGTGCTGGTCGGCAGCGGCAGCGCTCTGGCCGCCGACGCGGCTATCTGTCGAATGTTGCGAATTGCCCCGCACCAGTTGCCGACCTTGCATGCGGCCGACGAACTGGGCCTATTGGATGGCGAACCGAAAATCATCGGCGATTTCAGCGAAATCTCCGATTACCAGCTGCCCGAACTGAGCCCCCTGACCTTCGGCCCGAAACCCGTGCAAAAATATATGCGCAAGCATTTCATTCAGCGACCGGCGGTTGAGGCCGAGGTTTGTAAAATGTGCGGTGAGTGCTGGAACATCTGCCCGGCCCGGGCCATCACACCCTATGAAAATATCATCGGTTTTGATTATGATCGCTGCATTCGCTGCTACTGCTGTATTGAAATCTGTCCCCATGGCGCCCTGCAGGCCGTTGAAACCCTCCCCGGCAAGCTGCTGCGCAGAATTACCCATTTAAATGAATAGGTTTCCTGCGGTTAAACCAGACTAAAAGGCTAGCAAAAAAGGTTCCCTCAGAAATCAAAATCATCGTTGGATTGACATTGGACTGCCTTTTTTGTACTAAAGATTATTCATTCTAACTTCAACAGGGGGGAGGAAAAAATGGCCAACGGTTTGAATAAAGCCATTCTGATCGGAAATCTAGGCCGGGACCCGGAGGTGCGCTATACGCCCAGCGGCCTGGCGGTTGCCAATTTCAGCATCGCCACCTCGGAGACATGGACCAACAAGGAGGGTGAGAAAGAAACCCGCACGGAATGGCACCGGATTGTGGCATTCGGCAAATTAGGCGAAATCTGCGGCGAATATCTTGCGAAAGGCAAACAGATATACATCGAGGGCCGAATACAGACCCGGGACTGGGAAGACAAAGACGGTGTCAAACGATATACCACCGAGATCGTTGCCTCTCAGATGATCATGCTGGGGTCGAGGGATTCCGCAGATGCCTATAAACCGGGTGGCCCGGATGCCGGAGGGGGACCCGCTTCGCCCATTCAGGCTCCCGAGGATGATGATATCCCGTTCTAACATGGTCAGAAAGATTTTTGGCCCCGGTTCCGATATCTTTAAATTTCGTTTCAGATCGCCTGGCGACGGCCCTGTCGTCAGGCAGTTCACCAGATCTTAAGCAATTCTTTGTGAAGATCAGTTCATGCGGTTTTCCACTTCCACTGACGCCGCACTTCCGTATTTGGAAACATTATTCAGCAAAGTGAAATAAATAATATCGTCACAGCAACGTGCCTAAATTGGTCAGACCATCTGAAAAACATAGTTACAGACCAATTTCAATGGGTTATGAGCGGAAGATTGCTTCAACATCATCCCAATGATCAAACCGGGGAAGTAAGATAAGGGAGCGGTCATGCGGGTGGAATTAATTTGGGTCCAGGGTTTTCTTGCAGGGTTTGGTAATGGATCGGGATGATAACAGGGATGAACTCTGATTTTCGGGAAGGAGGGTTGAGGAAATGGGAAAAATTTTTACTCCGAGCGACAGCGATTTTGGTCAAAGCGATGCTGTCGTGATCGGCGGCGGCATTGTGGGCACAGCAACCGCCTTCTGGCTATCCAGGGCCGGGTTGGACGTCGTTTTGGTCGAGATGCGGGATGGTCTGTCAACATTGACGACACCGGCGTCGGCGGAATGTTTTCGGGCACAATTTACCGAGCCGGCCATGGCGGCCCTGGCCATACCCAGTATCGAGATGTTCGAACATTTTGAGGAAGTTATTGAAATACCGGGCTACCACATTTCTATCAAACAGCAGGGATATCTCTTTCTAACCGACAACCCGGAGACCGTGGATGATCTCAAAGAAAATGTGGCGCAGCAACACCGGCTGGGGGTTTCCGATTCACAATTTTTAGAAGCTGAAGAGATCCTCAAGCGATTTCCGTTTGTCTCTCCAGCGGTTAAGGCCGCAACTTTCCGTCAGCGGGATGGGTGGCTGTCCTGCCATGAAACGACCCAGGGATTTGCCAAAGGCTGTGATGCCAGATTCTTTTTAAACACCAAGGCGAGCGGAATTCAAACCGATGAAAAAGGGGTGTGCGGCGTGGAAACCGATCGGGGTATCCTGCAGACCCGCAACGTGATAAATGCCGCCGGTCCGTTCGCCGGTGAAGTCGGACGCATGGCCGGAGTGAATTTGCCGCTGGAGCCGGTTCGCCGGCAAAAAGTTTATGTCAGAACGTCGGTGGCGGTTCCCCCGGATGCGCCGTTTACGGTTGATGTCAATAACAATTGCTACTGGCGCCCCGAAGCGGGGGGGGTGATTATCGGCTGGGTGGATGTGGATGAACCGGTCAGCAAACCATCAGAGAGAGTTCCGACGGATTGGGAGTTTCCGGCCCTGACCCTGGACAAAGTCAAGCGTTTAACACCGTTTTTCGAGGAAATTGAAAAAACCGTCCGGCAACCCGACATGGATACCTCGGCCGGATACTATATGTATACACCCGATGACCAGCCGCTGATCGGTCCGGTTCCCGAAGTCCCCGGATTTTATGTCAACTGCGGCTATTGGGCCGGCGTGATGCTCTCTCCCCAGGCGGGCAAATGGGTCAGCGATCTGGTGACCGGTGCAATGGACCCCAAAGACAATCCACTGCGACCGACGCGATACAAAGAGGGTATTGTGAAAAAGGGGAAGACGCTGATGAGCCATTAATCACGCTTTTATGGTTTCAGGTTTCAGGTGTCGATAAAATAGAACCGCAGAATACCGAACAAGGAATAATGAATGTCGAAAGGAAAGAAAAGATCATCAGGTTGAGCGCCTTGTTACGTTGCCCGTTAGCCCGTTGACCGGTGAAGGGAATAAAATCAGACATTACTCCTTTTTTAACGGGCTAAACTGGCTGAACCGGCAACGGGCAAACCGAATGAAGATAGGAGGATAGGCGATGCTATTAGGATTACACACGTATAGTTTGCATTTGCACGGCATGGGGCAGAACTGGGGCGGCTACAAACTTGCCTGGGAGCCGGTCTGGGACATCTTCGGTTTGATGGACGAGGCCAAAAAGCTGGGGCTCGACGGCCTGCATTTGACGGCGGCCGATCTGGGCTCAACCGATGACGCGCACCTGCGTGATGTGCGCCGGGCCGCTGAACAAAGGGGATTATTCCTGGAGTACAATTTTTCTTTGGACGCATCCGAATATGATGAACGCCTGACGAATACCATGGAAGAGGGTGTCGCCATTGCTGAAAAAATCGGCTCAGATATCGGAAAAATCAGCATGGATATCGACCGGCCGCACCCGGTGTGCGGCTCGGCTTTTCATCCGGCGGTGATTCCGCAACTGGAGGAGATTGCCCGCAAAGCGGAAGCAGCGGCCCCTGTTGCTCAAAACGCAGGAGTACGAATATGCCTCGAGAATCATACCGAGGCGTTCAGTGATGAAGTTCTCTGGATTATCAACCGGGTGAACCACCCCTATGTAGGCGGCTGCGTTGATACCAACAATTCCCTCATGGTGGGTGAAGACCCGCTGACGGCGATTCGCAAGCTGGCTCCCGTATCTTTCACCAATCATTTTTCCGATCACCGCATTGTTTTTGATCAGTACGGCTGCCGCATCGTCGGTGTCGCCACCGGAACGGGGGACGTCCCCATGCGGCAGGCCTATGAGATCATCCGGGCCAATCCGGATATGAAGCGCCTCAATATCGAAGTTGAGTTCGATCCCGCCGGCGACGACCGCGAAGAAGCCCGTCGCCGGGAGTACCAGGCCGTCGTCGACAGCATCCGTTTTACCCGTCAGGAGCTGGGTGTCGGCCAGGGAAAAAACAGTCAGGGAGATTTATCAACCGGTGAAATTTAAAACCATTCAGAAAAGCTCGGCCCCTGAAATCATTATCAACGAAATTATTCAGCATATCAAATCCGGAGAATTAAAGCCGGGCAACAACCTGCCGACCGAACGCGATATGTCACAAATGTTCGGTGTCGGGCGCTCTTCCATCCGGGAGGCCATCAAGGCACTGGTCCTGTCAGGCTATTTAGAGTCTTCCCAGGGAAAAGGGACGTTTATCAAAAAAGACCTTCCCGTTAATGACCTGACCCTAACGAATCTCCAGCATGCATTGGCAGCGGAACAAATCATTGAGTTAATGGAACTCCGAGAAATCCTTGAGTGCAACGCGGTCAAACTGGCGGCCGAGCGGGCCAGTTCGGAGGACATCCGACGCATGCATGAAGCGCTTGAACGCATGCAGGCCAGCAAAGCGGACATCAAAAAATTTTACGATCCGGATTTTGACCTTCACGTTGCCATTGCGGAAGCCACGCACAATGAGATGATCTGCGAAACGATGAAGCAGATCGTCGAAAAATCGCATGAGTACTACGAGAAATTTATGCCGGATCGGTTATGCCCGCCGCAGCAGGCAATTTTAAGCGCCGGACAAGTTATTTCCTGTATTGAAGACGGCGACGCAGAAAAAGCATCGCGCTGCATGAAGGAGCACCTGGACCTGGTGGAAGTCGAGCTCAAGCGCGTGGTGGATACTCAAACTTAAAATTGCAAACGCTATAGTGGTCGTGATCTTCAGAAAGGAATTGTGAAAATGCAACCCTACGAGTTTTTGACGAAAAACCAGGCGGAGCAAATCCATGCTGCTTCGATGCAAATCCTGCAAGAAGTCGGTATCGACTTCCGCTATTCACCGGCGCTGGAGATCCTGAAAAAGGGGGGTGCCAAGGTCGATGGCGAGCGGGTATTTTTTCCGGCGCAGCTGGTCGAAGCGCAAATCAAAAAAGCCCCTGCTGAATTTACCCTTTATGCCCGCAATTCAGACTGCAATGCAGTCATCGGGGGCAGCCACATGGCATTTATTCCGGGCTACGGCGCGCCCTTTGTTACCGATCTGGATAACGGAAGGCGGGAGGGCAGTCTGCAGGATTATGAAAATTTCGTCAAACTCACCCAGGCCAGCCCCTATCAGGATATTTGCAGCGGGATGGTGATCGAACCCAACGATGTGCCTCATGACATCCGCCACGTGAAGATGATATACGCGGCAATGAAATATTCCGAAAAGCCCTTCATGGGCAGCGCCATGGGCGTGAAGGGCGCCCGGGATAGTATCCGGATGGCTTCCATTCTGTTTGGCAGCGAAGACCGGCTGGCCGAAAAACCTTGCATGGTCAGCATTCTGGGTTCCCTGACACCGCTGGGGTATGATGAGCGCATGCTGGGGGCAATTATAGAATATGCCCGTGCGGGTCAGCCGCAGCTGATTTCAGCTTTGGTGATCGCCGGGGCAACCGGACCGACCACGATGGCCGGCACTCTGGCGCTGCAAAACGCTGAGATTCTGGCGGGGATTGTATTAACCCAGCTGGTGCGGGAAGGAGCGCCTGTGGTTTATTCGGGCTCTTCCTCCAATACCGAAATGCGTTCGGGCGCCCTAAGCATCGGGTCTCCCGAAATGGCGCTCAATGCGGCGGCAACCGCCCAGATGGGGCGTTTTTACAATCTGCCCGTCAGAGGCGGTGGCGCCGTCAGTGATGCCAAGGCGCCGGATGCCCAGGCGGCCTATGAATCGATGATGAGTTTGTTGATGGCCCAGGTCAGCGGGATTAATTTTGTACTGCACAGCGCCGGTATCCTGGAATCCTACAGCTGCATGTCCTATGAAAAATTCGTTATCGATGATGAAATTTGCGGCATGGTCAAACGCATCAAAAAAGCCTATGCGGTGACCCCAGATACCCTGGCCCTTGATGTGATCAAAGCCGTCGGACCGGGTGGTCATTTTTTGGACCAGGACCATACATTTGAACATTTTCGCTCGGAGTTTTATCAGCCGATGATCTCCAATCGGGACAATTATGACACCTGGCAGGCCGGCGGCGCACAACAAATTCAGGAAAAAACCAATCAGAAGGTCAAGCAAATATTGGCTGAATACAGCCCGCCGGATCTGCCGGCAGACGCAGATAAGAATTTGCAGCGGTTTATTGAAGGTATTTAATTCAGGTTCTATTGCAGCCCGGAAATAATTTTCAAAATATAATTATAAAGCACCGGGGCGTGTTACCCAATCGTCAATCCCGCGCAGGCGGGAATCCAGGCGTTATTGAACTGGACTCCCGCCTGCGCGGGATTGACAATCATTTATTAACTTGTTTGTAGGACACAAGACTAGGAAAAACAAAGGAGTTTAGAATGGCAATGGAGCTTAAAGCAATTCATGAAAATTGTTCCGGCTGCGGTGTGTGCCGGGTGATTTGCGCCCTGGAGAATTTCCGCGAGGTGAATCCCGCCAAGGCGGCCCTGCGCATCGAGGGGCGTTTCCCCGCGCCGGGCGACTACCGGATTCATTTATGTGATCAGTGCGGCGTTTGTGCCGAAGTCTGCCCGGCGGACGCAATCGAAATGAAGGACAGCGCTTTTATAATCGATTCCGAGGAATGTACGGGGTGCATGCAATGTGTGGAGGAATGCCCGCACGACGTTTTATTTGTCCACCGGCAGATGGATGTCCCCGTCAAATGCACCCTTTGCGGAGAGTGTGCCGAGACCTGTCCCCGCGAGGCTCTGCAACTGGTCGTCGATGGCCGGATCCAGCGCGGTATGACCCAGAACCCATAACGCCCAATTGGATTTACGAATCAGGCGAGGAGCGTTTCATATGATTGACGGATATGCGGGATCGATTTTAAGAGTAGATTTGAGTTCCGGTGAGGTCAGCAAAACGCCATTGCCGGAAGGACTGGTCGATGATTACATCGGCGGCAGGGGGTTCGTGGCGAAATTACTTTATGACGAGTTGCCGCCGAATACCGACCCCCTTAGCCCTGAAAACATGTTTCTGGCGGCGACCGGCCCTCTTTCGGGCTACTTTCTGCCGGCCAGCGGCAAGGTTCATTTTGCCACCAAATCGCCGGCCACCGGCGGGTATGCAGACAGCAACATGGGCGGTCATTTCGGCCCGGCTTTAAAATACGCCGGATATGATGTGATGGTGCTGACGGGCAGGGCCGCGACGCCAAGCTATCTGTTTATCGATGATGAGCAGGTGGAGATTCGCCCGGCCGAAAGCTATTGGGGAATGGGCGCGCTATCGTGTGAAGCCCAGCTCAAAAAGGACCTGTCTGAAGATTTTCAAATTCTGACCATCGGTCCGGCTGGAGAAAACCGGGTGCGGTTTGCCTGTATTTCCCACGATTTCGGGCGCCAGGCCGGCCGTACCGGCGTCGGTGCCGTGCTGGGGTCCAAAAATATCAAAGCCATTGCCGTCAAAGGCACCGGCAGCCTGCCGGTTTATGATATCGAGCGGGCTTATGCTGCCGGCAAGGAGGCCTATCGCAAGGTGTTTGCAAAAACCGGATTTAAAGAGTGGACGCCCGAAGGGACGGCCGGCATCACCGACTGGACCAACGCGGTCGGCGTCTTTCCCACCCGGAATTTTCAAACCTCCTATGCCGAGCACCACAAATCGATCAATGGCAAAGCGATTCTCGATCAGCTGAAAATAACGGATAAGGGGTGTTTCTGCTGCCCCACGCCGTGCGGCAAGTACGGCCATGCCAAGACCGATCTGGGCAACGCATACGTTGAGGGGCCGGAATATGAGACCATCGCCCTTTTCGGGGGCAACTGCCTGCTGCAGACCATATCGGAAGTGGCTTACGCCAATTATGTGTGTGATGAACTGGGCATCGATACCATTTCGGCCGGCGCCGTCATTTCCTGGGCCATCGAATGTTTTGAAAAGGGAATCCTGAACGCTTCACAGGTGGGGCGTGAGATTCAGTTTTCTGATCCGGGTACGGTGGAATTTCTGCTCAATCAAATCGCCGGCCGCGAAGGAATTGGCGATCTGCTGGCCGAAGGCGTCAAGGCGGCCTCTGAAAAGATTGGAAAGGGCTCCGAAGCCTTTGCCATCCATGTCAAGGGCCTCGAATGGACCGGCTATGAAACCCGCAACGCGCCGTCGATGATGCTGGCCTATATGACGGCGGATATCGGTGCCCACCACAACCGCGCGTGGGTGCTGGGTTACGATGTGACCGGCGCCTGGACCAGTGTTACTGATCTGATCAGCAGCGGCAGCGATTCGAAAAAAATGCCGAAGGCCGCGGTCCGGCCGGAATGCGCCCGATATGTGATCGACAGCCAGCACACCCGCCCGCTGTTCGATGCCCTTGGCATTTGTCGGCTGCAGTACATGGAGTTGGGTTTCGAGGAAGAAAATTACGAGAAACTCTTTCATCTGATCACCGGCAAAAAGAAAAGCTGGCAGGAGTTGCTGACGGTCTCCGAACGGATATGGAATCTGACACGCGTCATTTCGAACCGTGAAATCAAAAATTTCGGGCGCCGTCTGGATTATCCCCCGGCCCGGTTTTACGAGGAACCCATCCCTAGCGGTCCGAATGAGGGCTATTTTCTCACGAAAGCCGACCTCGATGTTTTGCTGGATGAATACTACCGGGCCAGGGGCTGGGATGATAACGGGATTCCCACCAGAGAAACACTGAAACGTTTGGGCCTGGGTGAACTGTAGAAAAAAACTCAAAAATGCATTTTATTCGGTTCAAAATACACTTATATCGCGGCAAGATGCCGCTCCAAGGTCAATAAAAGGATGTGGGAGTGGCTTCCAGCCACGATTTCAAAAGAAAGGAGGACCCAAATGAAAATTACCCAAGTGCGGGCAACACCGGTCAACATCCCCCTTGAGGTTCCTTTTTACTGGTCGGTTGGGACCTATCCGGGTACGACCAAGACGATCATTGAAGTTGAAACCGATGAGGGGATTGTCGGCCTCGGGGAGTCCCCATCGGGAGACTGTGCCGAGGTGATCAACAACCAGATGGGGCCCCGCTTAATCGGCCATGATCCCATCGATATCGCCGGTTGTGAGATGCGCTGCCTGCCGGAGTGGTGTGTGGTCCAGAATACCGATGACGCCTCCGTTGTCAAGGCATTCGGCGGCATCGAGATTGCTTTGTGGGATATTCGGGGCAAGGCATGGAATAAACCACTGTATGAATTGCTGGGCGGCGCCGTGCGCAAGAAAATCCCGTTTACCGAATATTTTTGTTTTCGGGTGGAAAAGGACGGGCGTGGCGGCGAAGTTTCCCCGGAGGCGGTTGCCGACTATTGTGTGAAGATGCGCGAAGAACACGGGTCCACCATGTTTGAAGGCAAGCTGACGCTTGGCGACCCCCACCTCGAAGTTGCCACGGTAAAATGCCTGCGTGAAAAACTCGGTTCGGAAGTGATGCTCCGGCTGGATTCGAACATGGCGTGGTCTTTATCGACTGCCCGTCAGATCTTACGCGAAATCGAACCCTATAACATCCGTAACTATGAAGACCCGGTGGCCACCTTTGAGGAAATGGCAGCGCTGCGCCGGCATTCGAGCATCCCGTTTTCCTCACACGTGCCCGACATTCGGCGGGCGGTGGCGCTGGGGGTGCCGGATACCTTTGTGACCAATTTCGCCGTACTGGGCGGCATCAATCGGGCCATTCGATTCATCGGGGCCTGTGAAGCAATGGGTATCGGTTTCTGGTGCTACAGCGGTGACGCGGGCATTTGTACGGCGGCCTATTTGCATGTCAGCGCCGCCGTGCAATGGATACACGAACCCAGTCAATCCTTAAAGCGCTGGCAAATCGGCGATGTCATCCAGGACGGACCCTTTAAACCGCGCAACAATGTGGTGGCCGTACCGGAAGGCCCCGGTCTCGGTGTCGAGTTGGATCGAGATGCCTTTAACCACTGGCATCAGGATTATGTGGAAAACGGCCCGGTGGATCATTATTATAATCCGGAAAACCCCGGTTACTTTCGGCGATTACCGCTGGATTAGTTGCCGCTCGATATGGTATTTCGCCGCACTAACCAGCATGGTAGCGACACCAAGCTCAAGCGGATCCTGCAAAAGGCGGTTGGATAATCTCGCTTGCGCTTCGGCGTCCAATCCGCAAGGAAACCCGGGAGCGCTGACGTAGGTGTCCGGCGTAATATGATGTGCATGGATAATGTTGCCGGCCGGTGAGGCATCGATGATCAATTGGTGACGCTGCAGGGCTGGGTCCAATGTTTTGACAACCTGAATTTTCTGATCAGCTGCCTGGCCGAGCGTTTCGACCCACTCCATTAAGGATTCAATGTGAATATCGTAAACTGAAACCCGGGCACCCATACGAATCAGGGTCTGCGCTGCACTGCGCCCCACCGGACCGCAGCCGATGACCAGCACCGCCCGCCCCTTAAGACTGCCGGCCATTAAGCTCAATCCGGTTGCAAAGGCCTTGCCGGTGCAAACCGCATTGTCAGCGATCGAGCGGCTTTGAATATGCAGTGCCACAAAGCGCTCATCGTCGGCCAGCATCACAATATCTGCTTTTTCCTCTAACGATTCAGCAATTCCGCCGACATCCGCCGTCCGGGTCACAAAGGCGCTGGCACCCATGTGCAAAAGAATGTTCAAAACGGAATCGCTGAAACCGCCGATGATCCCTTCGCCGCTGGAGATCGGGACGACCCCCACGCGAATTTCGGGCAGCAAGTTCCTGATCTGCGCTTTGTCGATTTCAGCGGCACGGCAGGCAATGTCGCTCAGGGAATAACCCGTCCTGGCAACCAATTCCATATCGTAATTGTTCAAATTTTCTGCGATATGGATGATGTCAGCGCATCGCAGTCTTGTCACGTGGCGCCTCCTGTTTCTTATCTTGCGGGGTTGAATCGCGATACATTTCCAGCTTAAATGTTTTTCTGATATCCGCAATGACGCTGTTGCGCTTTTCCCGTGCGGCTACGATATTTTCTTCAACAACAATCAAGGTGGCTACCCAATCCTGCCGATCCCGGGCGTAGTTCGTTATGGCCTCGTCCGCGCCGAAAAAATCCGCATAAACGTGAAGCGCCTCCGCTCCGGACATGATGTGTTCGCCGGCAATTTCAAGCTGATTTGATGCCACCCTCACGTGTTCATAGATCACGCCATATTCATGGTTCGAATTCGGCTGAATGCGAGCCTGCCCCTTTAAAAAAAGGTCTCCCAATAACTGGACCATATTCAGACCCGTCGACCAATAAACCGTTGTCGGTGTTTGGCTGGGCAAGCGCGCATCAATTTCAATCACCTTCAGGTCGTCTTCATGCAAAATGACTTCCACATCCATTATACCGTTCAGGTTTAAGGCATCCGCCAGGGCCAGCGAGAGCTGTTCAAATTTTGAGATCAGCGCATCCGCCAGGTCTGATGGTGCGGTCACACGCTTGCAGTCGTATTGCTCATCTATTGCTAAATCGGTGACCTGCGGCGTCGTATAGCGGTCCGGCGATCCGATGACTTCTAAAGAATACGATGGCCCGGGGATAAATTCCTGAATCAGCCATTCCTGGGTCGTCGGTTTAAGGGCGTTCTGCAGAACAGTTTTATCGTTAAATACCGTTACGCCCTGGCTGCCGCTTCCCTGGTCAGGTTTGGCGACTACCGGGAATTTGCATGTGGGCCATCGGGCGGGAGTGGGAACGCCTTTGCGCTTAAAGAGCTTTTCTGATTTTATTTTGGAGGAGGATATGGCGTAAGCGGCAGGATCAAAAGCAAATGGAATTCCTTTGTTGCGGGTCACCCGGTTTAAACAGACCAGGGCGGCATCGTTCTCCAGAGCGGGAATGACCAGGTCTGCGCCATTTAGGGCAGGGGCCAAATCTTTTTCTGAGGTCATATCCAACTGAACGAAATTATGGCACAGGCCCGATGCCGGAACCAGCGGCTTGCGGTCCATCACGCGAACGTCCCAGCCGGCCTTGCGCGACAGGTATGCCGCTTCAACGCCCTGAAGATTTCCGCCAGCAATCGCGACTAACACGCGGCCTCCGCGCTGTTTTCGCTGTTGGCCATCTCGTGTTGGCGGCGTTTGACCCCGTTTTGGTATTCTCTCGCTTTTAACCTGGCAGGGCAGGATACAAAATTGTGCCCATTGCTCGCGACGTTGACTTTAAATCTCATTGAATATTCAACCGGATGCCATCTAAATAAGTGAGACTGCGGCCCATTTTTGCTAAATTGCTGCTGTTTTCAGCAACCATGAGCAACCGTTCAAGCCCGAAGCCGATTCCGACCCACGTGTCCGTTATTTTCCAGGGACGATCCAGCGGATGCGGGCCCATGGCGGCCGAACCGACCTCCACCTGATCCTTTCCGGCCACAATATCGATTGTATCTCCATAAACTTCGGACGTTACCGTTGCAAAGCGATACTCGCTTACGCCGGAAGCCTCTGATATTAAGGTCCCCAGTTCTTTGATTCTCTGCTTGCGCTGATCAGCGGGCAGCCCCATTTCGACCAAATTGAGCATGGTGAATTCGCTGGAATGTTGCGAACCTTGGGATTCCTTTCGAAAACAGGGTCCGACCTCAAAAATTTTGATCGGTTTTTCCCATAAACGGAGCATATCTACCAGTACATAATACAGATGGGGCGCCAGCATGGGGCGCAGGCACTTATTTTTTTCAAGCCAGTATATCTGTGAATTCAACGGGTGGTTGGCATCGATAGACATCTTTTGCAGTAAGCCCCTGGACATCATAATCGGCGTCGCGACCTGGACAAAGCCGTGTTGTATCAATGTATCGCTCAGTTTGGCTTCCAGTTTGCACAGACGTGGTCTTAAATGAGTTTCACGAAACGTTTTTAACCGTTGGCGGCATTCTTCCGCTTGTTTTTTTTCTATCCCCTGAAAGGCTTGCTCCCGGTCAGTGGCATTTTTGAAGTGCAGATTCAAATCGGAAGCGGAGGCATCTAATTCCTGCAAGCGTCTCAGCTGCGTTTCTGTCCAGCTAACCATCAACACCCTCTCTTTGATCCGATATCGGAGCCTAAATCGAGCGTTTCAAACGCTCAACTTTGGTGGAGTCTAAAATTGAGTGGCGGGGAGTACGGGAGTTGCACCCGCCTATGTGGATTTAGAGTCCACACGATCACCTAGCGATCCACCCCCCGCATTTCAAATGGCGATTGGCAATAACCCATTATCAATGGATACCGTCTGTTCATATCCTTACCATTATCTGAGGCCGTCTGCCACCAGTAATTTGGGTAAAGTGAACTTTAAATTAATGCGGCATGGCGACCGGCAATCCGGCCAAATACCAGACAGTCGGGAATTGCACAGCTACCCAGACGCGAAGCGCCATGAACGCCCCCGGCAACCTCGCCGGCGGCATAAAGACCGCCTATCGGTTTTTTTGATAAATCGAGTACCTGGGCGTTTGTGTTGATTAAAACCCCGCCCATCGTATGGTGCACTTTCGGCCAGACGCGCATGCAATAATAGGGCGGGTGTCTTAATGGGTTCGCGTTCGGCAAAATGGGTTTGCCAAAGGCCTCATCCAACCCATTTTCGACATCGGTGTTGAATGCCTTCAGGGTGTCTTTGAGTGCCGCCGCCGGTATTTTATAATAGTCGGCAATCGCATCAATCTGCTCGAATTTTTTTACGATGCCCTTTTTCAAACAGTGCTCGATCTGGTAACCGGAACCCTCAACCCCTTTTTCGTCGGTGAAAACGATACATGGATGTCCCTTTTCTAAAATGGCGTCGGCTCGCGTCTTGCGATCAGCCAATTCGTTTACGATCCGGTTTCCGGTTGAGGGATCGATTAAGATACCGTACATATAGCCAATATAACCGGCGAAATCAGGCCCGATGCCATACCCTTTTTCGTCCGGACACGCCCACGGTCCCATCTGTATCCAGGAGAGCTGAATCGGCATTGCACCCATTCGGATGGCTTCTCTGAGGGCTTCACCGGTGGTCGAATACTTGTTCGTGCTTTTAATTTTGTCTGTTAGCCGCGGGTCCTGACTCGTTCTAAAATCGATATCATTGGCAAAGCCGCCGGTGGCAAGGATAACAGCCTTACGGGCCCGGATGGCTTTGGGGACACCTGAATTTTCATCCGGATACGTATATCCATCGCGAACCCGAACGCCGCATACCCTGCCTTGGGAATCCTTTAAAATATTTTGCAGAAATACCTTTTTTTTGACGGGCACGCCCAGCGCTTTAAGCTTTAAAAGTGATTGCTTGATGATGGCTGAACCCGACCGATTGTGGGGTGTGTAACACCTTGCAACGGAATGCCCCCCAAATTGATCTACGCGATCCAGGTATTTTACCCCTAAATATTCAACGGTCCACCGGAAGGCATCATTGGACGCTTCGGTAACGGTGCGCACCAATTCGGGATGATTCAGCCCCCGGCCGGCTTTTAACATATCGGCATACATCAGTTGCGGCGAGTCTTCGATTCCCCGAGCGGCCTGCATTGCGGTCCCGGCTGCCGCCATTACCCCGTCACTGATCGTTGAATTTCCACCGTAACCCTTCATTTTTTCCAAGACCATAACCGAACTGCCGGCGTTTTTGGCTTCGATGGCCGCCGCCAGCCCGGCAAAGCCGCTACCGATAACGATAATATCCGCCGCCTCATCCCATTTTTGGGTGTTCATTTTTTGAGCCATATGGGTCATCCAGGTTTAGTTTAACCCTAAAAAGGTAAGCGCCATTTTATCCCCCCTCCCTCAATCCCTCCGACTCGGCTGCCTTCGACAAACTCAGGCCTCGAGCATGCCGAGGGGAGCTCGTCGCAGGCCGCCAGGGGAGGGAATATTAAACGCCTCTCCCTTGACTCCAGTCTATACAACGGGGAAGGTCCGGGGGGAACAAAGGTGAAGTCGATGATCAGTTCCCGGGGTTTCCTTTCTCATCCCAGCCATGCAGCCGGTAATAATCCTGCAGCATGGATTCGAGCTCTTCTTCCGTAATGACCTGCCCGGAATCTTCCAGCTTGCGGTGAAAGATCTTCGGCAGCCGGTCATCTTCGGGCTTCAACCCTTCCCGCAGGTTGAAACGCCGGATGAGGTCGGCAATTTGTCTGGCCCTTTGCTGCAGCCCTTCTTTGCCCTCATCGATGCCGGTCACCGCGTAAATCATTTTTGCCAGCTGATCCCAGTCGTAAAAATCACGGTAAAACCGGCATAGAATCAGCGTGTCGAAAAGGGTCAACCGATCTTCAAAATCCATAAAAAGCTCGGCTTTGCCTTCAATCTGGTCGGGCGGGATCATGCCGCTGATCTCCGGTTTATAAAACGTCGCTCTTAAATGACAGGCGCCCCGATCCGAGGTGGCATAGCTCAGACCCATTCCTTTGAGAGATCGGGGGTCATATCCCGCCGGTTCAAGACCCTTAACGTGAACTGCCATATCCTCCAGTTGCCATTGCTTCGCCGCCTGCTTGATTCCGCCGGCCAGTGTATCGCCAATGTCTTCTCTGAGGGCAATTTTACGAAGCAATTCCGCGATGGCGTCCACATCCCCGTAATCGATTTTATAATCGATGCGGCCCTGCCGGGCGGCTTCAATCGTAAAGGCACATAAATTGCCGGCTGTGATCGTATCGATACCCAGCCGATCGCAAATATCATTCAGATAGGCGATTTCCTCGATGCTGTCGATCAGGCACAGTCCTCCGAAGGCATAAATGGTTTCATACTCCGGGCCCTCGATCTTAAGGCCGCTATGACGGCCCTGCTGGATGGTGGTCATGCGCCCGCAGGCCATAAAACACTTGAGACAGGCATGGGGCTTAACGTCGCATCTTTCATTCAGGGCATCAGCGCTGATTTTTTCCCAATTTTGATATACGCCTTCCGACCAGTAACGCGTCGGAAACGCACCGGCGGCGTTGATCAGTTTAACCATCATGGGCGTTCCCAGCGATTTATAGGCATTCGTTGCCGGGCTGTCTTTGGCTTCTGCCGACAGATTCTTCGAAAATTCGCGCACCGCTTTTTGATCATAAAGCGAGCGTTTCTGATCGCCCTGAAATAAAATGCCTTTGAGCTGTTTGGCACCCATGACCGTGCCGACGCCGGTTCTTCCCGCCGAACGCCAATAATTATTTTCAATCACCGCGAAGCAGACGAGCTTTTCACCGGCGGGTCCGATCACCACCGCGCCTTTTCGCGGATAACGATCACTGGATTTGCCGAATCGTTCCATTACGGCATCTTCGGCGGCGTATGTTTCCATTCCCCAAATGTCGCCGGCTTCATGAAAATCAACACCGGTCGGGTGAATTGCCAGGACGGTGCGGCCGGCACATTTTCCCTGAATGACGATCGCATCAAAGCCGGTGCTGTCTATGGCCTCGGGCACCTTTCCACCGGAATAAGATTCCGAATAAAATCCGGTTTGGGGCGACTTGGTGAAAACCCCATAGCGGCACGACCCCCAGATGGGACTACCCGCGCTGGGTCCGGTGGCAAATATCAAACAATTTTCCGGGGATAATGGATCGACTCCCGGGGGATTGAGGCTGGATAAAAGATGCGCGCACAATCCTTTGCCGCCCAGCAGGCTGTTAAGGACCTCATCGCTGATGATTTCGATAGAAAAATTTTTCTTATTTAAATCAATTTTTAATATTTGGTTGTAAAATCCGTGCATGTTTTCCCCTATTTTGTTTCCGCAATGACCTTTTCATCTATCATGAACCTCTATTCTCTGCGGATGTGATTTAAAACTAAAGCGAGACTTTGTCTTTAAACCGCTTGACGCAATTGATATCGATATCCAAAACCTCGGCAATTCGGAACTTGGCTTCGATTCCGATGGCATCATGTGCCTGAGGCGACATGACACCCAGCTTCAGGTCTTTTCGGACTTCAGTCATAATGACCGGATCGGTCAAATCGCGAATCGATAATTTTAACTTGTTGGCGACATACGCTTTGGCCTCTTGAATTTTCATGCCCCGGGTCATTTGCATGCGGGCTACCAGATCTCCGGTCGTCCGCATTCCGCCCATGCCCGAAGCGTGTGCGTGAGCAAGCGCCATGCCGAAGGCGTCGCCGACGCCAACCTACAATCCATCCAACCGACAAATTTCTACCATGGCCTTGGAAGCCCTGGATACGGTATCGATGGGGGGGTGCTCGCACATCGGAACCCCGCCGACACCCATGCCCATATTCGCATGAATCGGGATTCTGGCGACTTCGCCAACCGCTTTTGTGAACGTAACCACCCGGGCGAGATTCCAGGCGGTGGACTGAGAGGTTTTGGTGTTGACCACCGGACCGAAAATCGTCCCGCCGGCCTTTTCAACCAGTTTTACCTGGTCGTGGGGGTACAGGCCGGCCAGCCGGGTTCCTTCAAATTCCAAACCGGCATGCATCCCCAGGATAAATTCACCGGCCATACCGACCTCAATGCAAATATCCGGGTATTTTTCCTTCAACTGCTGAGTGGCCAACAGCGCCGCTAGAAAATCGGCATCGCCGGCCGCGCCCGTCGAATCGATGTTAATCCCGTCAGCCCCGCATTCAACCATGCAGCTGCCGACAAAAACGATATCTTTGACCGCTTGCTCGACGGATTTTTCATGGGACTCCAGGGCCTCTTTGATTTTCCCCGCCGGCAGCAGTTCAGACGGATTTGGGAACGGGCCGTCAGGCTGGGAGTAGAGACCAAGATTTGGCATGGCGCCGTAAAAAAGCGGTGCATGGGTGACCAAAAGGGCTTGTTCCATGACCGGCTGCTCAAAGGTGACGATCGGCTTGATGGATTTGAAACTGTAATCAACATGGCAGAGTTCCAGTGTGTCAGCACCCATGACCTTTTCATAAATTCGCAGGCCCTGAATTCGCTCGACATTGAGTTCGTGGCGCCTCATTTTCACGTGGGCGCCATCATAGGTCAAAACAATTTCCTGCCCGGGCTCCACGCTGATAAATTTATACGGCGAGCTAAAAATATCGAATAGATGGTTTAGCTCATCTTCGGACAGGGGCGGGATTTTGCCGCGATCCGCTGCGTCCTCGGTGCCGGCTTCCAAATCCGCCCTGAGCTCGCTTGTACTCATTTCAGCGGGCGTGCCGTCACCGTAACGGGTAAAAATTTTTCCCATGATGTTCTCCATTAATCGTTTTTTTATTGCTTTTTACCTCAAGCGGTTTCAATGCTCGGGCGACGGCCGTAAACATAAACCGTGACATCCTCCGGAAACGTGAGATTTGCGATTTCCTGTGAAATCTCATCCAATTCATCGGCGTTTAATTTAACAACCATCAAAAGGTGCTTTCCGCTTGGGTCGCGATGCACCTCCTGTTCGATGACGGCCTTCTGACAGCGCCGGATAAAGGTACTGACCTCGCTGAAGTCCGATCCGTCTGCCGGGTTTAGGGTCTTTTCGAAAATGATATAATGAAAAGACGGATCCAGATTCTGTTTGATCTCAGCAAAGTTTGCCAGGTTTGTATTCCTTCTTTTATTCATTGGCTTGCGCAAGGGCCGAAAACCCTTCCTCCATAATGGCAAGGCCCTGCTCCAATTGTTCATCCGTAATCACAAACGGTGCCAGAATCCGAATGATGTTACCGTAACTGCCGCAGGCCAGCGTCACCAGCCCTTTTTCGTAGCAGAAACTCACCAGTTGTTTGGCTTCCTCCGCGGCGGGTTCCCGATTGGCGCCCTTGACCAGCTCCAGACCCAGCATGGCACCCAGACCTCTGATTTCGCCGATGATCGCGAATTGCTGCTGCCACTGTTCAAAGCGCGCATTCAGTTTTTGCCCCAGCACCGCTGCTTTTTCAACCAGACCCTCTTCCTCGAAAACTTCCAGCACCGCCAGGGCGGCACGGCATGCCACCGGGTTTCCACCGTAAGTTCCGCCCAATCCCCAGGGATGGATGCTGTCCATGATCTCCTGTTTGCCGATGACGGCGGCCAGCGGCATGCCGGCAGCCAGGCTTTTTGCGACCGTAATCAGGTCCGGCTCAACACCCCAGTGCTCGATGGCCCACATCTTTCCGGTACGCCCCATGCCGCTCTGAATTTCATCGGCCACAAAAAGAATGCCGTTGTCATGACAGATTTTGGCCAACTCCTGAAAATAGCCGGGCGGCGGCGCAATGAAGTCACCTTCACCTTGAACCGGTTCAGCAACAACGGCTGCCACCGCTTCGGGATTGACATGTTGAATAAAAAAATCGTGAAGTTTTTCGGGGCCCACCTTATCGCCGAACGGCATGCGGTATACCTCGGGTGCAAAGGGACCAAACCCGAATTTATAGGGCTTGACCTTGCTGGTCATCGTCATGGTCAGAAGCGTGCGGCCGTGATAGGCGTTTTCAAAAACGATAATGGCGGGTTTTTTGGTGTAATAGCGGGCAATCTTAACCGCATTTTCAACCGCTTCCGCGCCACAGTTCAGGAAAACCGCCTTTTTGGCAAAATCGCCCGGCGTCAGCAGGCAAAGCTTTTCTGCCAGCGCTACCACCGATTCATAGGGATTGACCATAAAGCAGGTATGCGTGAATTTTTCGGCCTGATCCTTTATGGCCGCGACCACCTTCGGATGACTGTGCCCGATGTTCATGACCGCAATGCCACCCGCGAAATCGATGTATTCTCTGCCGTCGACATCCTTTATGACCGCCCCTTTGGCGGATTCGACATATAAGGGCGTTACACTTGCGACGCCGTCAGATACAAATCGGTTTCGCTGCTCACTCAAGATTTCAGTCTTTGCTTGAGGGTTCATAGCTCCTCTCCTGTTCTGTAAATGTTTTAAACAACCAAATAATGCTTTAACGTTGCTTTGCGCGATGATTTGGCTTGGCCCACAGCGCTTGTGGCAAAAATAAATTTGCAGTTGTCAGGCTAGGCGGATATTCCTAATTGCGCCAGCTTCTTTGCAGAGGGGACCCCCTTCGCGGTCCAGCCCCGAAGCTTGTAATACTCCGGCAGCATCTCATTCAAACGCACCACCTCGCCCTTGCCGGGACCTTCGGGCATCGGTTCCGTCAACATGCGCTTGGGCAGGGTGTCATCTTTAGCCGTCAGACCGGCCTTGAGATTAAAAAGTCTTTCGATATTATAGATGCGTTCGCCCGTCTTCAGAAAACCGTCCAATCCGCCGAAATCCAAGCCCGTCCCTTTTTCCATGAGATTGATAAAGACATTGGCATCCGGTGAACCGATGATGATAAAATTGCATATTCCGGATGAGTCGATCATCGTATAAAAATCCTGGATTTTTTTGGCAACCGCCGGTTTGCCTTTGGTATCAAAGCGATCTAAATTATCACCTGTTTTGACAATACCCATCAGCGAGATACCAAAAAATTCGACACAATGAACTTCGTTGCGGATGTGACACCCGCCCCGGTTTGAGGTCGCATATGCCAGCGCAAAACCCTGCCCGCCTCTGGGGTCATAACTGGGAAATTCCAGCTTCTTGGCGGACATGGATAACTCGGGATGGCCATACCTTGTCGCCAGCCGATAGGACCCTTCGGCGATCTCATTGCCAAAACCCTCCCGCCGGGCGGTCTTTTCCGCCAATTCAACCACCGCGTGGCCGTCACCGAAAGCCAGTTTGCGCCCCACTTTTTTCTCGGGCAGATAACCCTTTTCAAAAAGTTCTATGGCGCAGGCGATCGTAACGCCGGCGGAAATCGTGTCCATCCCCATGCGGTTGCAAATATAATTGGCTTTGATGACGGCTTCGGGGTTGTCGACCCCGCAGGCCGAACCGAAGGCGCCCAATGTTTCATATTCCGGCCCTTCCCCCGCGCCGTTAAATTCTCCCTCCGGAACCCTCGTTACCCGGCCGCAGGCCAGCGGGCAGCCGAAGCAGCCCTTGGTTTTGGTGGCGCCTCTGAGATTGTATTTGGCAATCACAGCGCCGCCGATCTTGGATGCTCCCTCAAATACCCCGGTCTGATAATTTCGGGTGGGAAGCAAACCGACCTCGTTGGAAAACTCGACCACATCGGAAGTGCCGTACTGTCCCAAAACTTCGGACATATACGGATCATGAAACTCTTTGATGGCATCCAACACGGCGGCTCTGAAACCGTCAGGATCGGCCACCGTAATGCCCTGGGTCCCTCTGACCGCCACGGCTTTGAGATTCTTGGATCCCATAACCGCACCGACGCCGGATCGTCCTGCAGCCCGGCCGGTGTCATTCATAATACACGCGAATTTAACCAGGTTCTCACCCGCCGGACCGATACAGGCCACTTTGGCTTCCGCATCCGTTTCGCATAGAATTGTTTCGGTTGTCTGCTGTGTTTCCATGCCCCAGAGATGCTTGGCCTTGCGGATTTCGATGCTGTCATTTTCGATCCACAGATAAACCGGCGTTTTGGCCTTGCCCTCCAATATGATCATATCGTAACCCGCATATTTCAATTCAGCACCAAAATATCCTCCTGAATTCGAATTGGCTATCGCTCCGGTTAAAGGGGATTTCGTGACAGCGGTATAGCGGCCACCCGCCAGGGCACCCGTGCCGGTCATTGGACCGGTCACCATAATGAGTTTATTACGCGGGCTCAACGGGTCGACTTTGTGGTCGATCTCATCGTAAAGATATTTGACCCCCAGGCCCCGTCCGCCGATATAATCACGGGCAAATTCCTCGTTTAGTTCTTCAACTGACGTAGCCTCCTTCGTTAAGTTGACTCTTAAAATCTTACCCACCCATGCATTCATTAGCCTTCCTCCTTCTGATGGTAGATTTTTTTGGCATATGCCCTGGCTTTGCGAACATTGGTTAATTCCGGATCCTTAAATTCCAGTGCATTGGGGACGCAAAACTCGACGCACTCGGGTTTGCCGCCGCACAAATCGCATTTTTGCACTTTTCCCGAACTCTGGTAGGTAATGGCACCGAACGGACAGGCCATCGTGCACATCTTGCAGCCGACACATTTTTCCGAATCCACCAGGACAACATAAGCCCCGTTGACTTCATCAGCAGAGATAGCGCCGGTCGGACAAACTTCACCACAGAAGGGGCGGTCGCACTGGGTACAGACCATGGGGACATAGAAGGCATCTTCGGTAAAAATACTGACCTGAATATTGGATTTGGCCGGATTATACTCCCCGTGATGGGCGAATGAACAGGCCAATTCACAATATCTGCAGCCCGTACATTTATCCAGGTTGACGATCAGCGCCTTTGACATAGTTACACTCCTTTCTTTAACAAGCGGCTTCAAAACCCCATCTAAGGCCCAATGGCTGCGTTGTCCCACGAATCGAAATGCTCACGTACTAACCTGTGCGCTCCGCTTTCAATTCGCAGGACGCCTTGCCCTTGAACCTGATCTGAGGTTTTGAAACCACTTCTATCTAAAATAAATTCTAAAATATGCATTAGACACAGTGCGAAATTGAGTTGATAACCGTTTTGCTCACGGATTAACGGTGCTGTTCAAAGGATAAATCCGCATTCAGCCCCCCGCCATTGGCATGAATAAACTGACTTTATCACCGTCTTTCAGGGTTTGCTGATCTTTGCTGTGCAGGCCGTTTATCAAAATCATTTTCGGCATATCCTCTGGGAGTTTGATCTTATGCCTTATCAAATCCCCCACAGCGGTATTGTCCTCAACGGATATGTCCAAAGGACCGCCCGTCTTCATACCGGCCGGCAAAAATTTCTTGAAGCCGCGGTGGATTTTTAGCGTTACCGAGATCATCTCAATCCTTGCAGTTTTTATTTGAAGCTATCTCAAAAATGGTAGATCAGGGCAATTACTCGTGGCTGGAAGCCACTCCTACATCGCATTGTCAATTGTGGTAGCGGCATCTTGCCGCGATATTCAAGTGGCCGGTATTTTGTGAGAAATAATCCCCATATCTAATGGGCGATCGAACCATCTGGTCCCGCTTTTCTCTGGGGGTCTTGACCCGGTTCCTGATCAGGTTACTGATAACCCCGATATCGGCAACCGTGCCCATTAAGACGGCGCCGACCAATTCGTCCTTTTTATTCCAGACGAGCTTTCGATACCGCCCTTTAGCCGGCTCGTCGGCAACCACCTCTTCAAAATCGTTATTTTCAGGATTCGTAATTCCCACCGATGCGATGGCACTTCCCAGAAAACCGCAGATGTTGCTGCTCAGGCCCTCGTTTTTATCCGTGCCGCCGGCCATATTGATTCCAGCGGTTCGGCCCTGGGAACAAGCGTTGGGCCATGTGGCAATCACCTGTCTTTGCCCTGTGATCAAATTGAGTCCCTCGGCAACGTCCCCGGCGGCAAAAACATTCGGGACATTGGTGCGCATGGTTTCATCCACGATGATGCCATGATTAACCGCAATTTCACTTTCGGCAACCAGTTGCATATTAGCACTGACACCCTTTCCGATAATAACGGCGTCAGACTCGAGATTTCTACCTGAACTTAGCGTAACGCTTAATTTGTTTTTGGCTTTTTCAATGGATACGGCATAGGTTTCAAATAAAATGGACATTCCACACTCTCGAATACCCTGACAGACATTTTCAGCACAGGACGGGTCCACGTTGCGCGAAAGGGGCTGTTTGGAACCGATGATAATTTTAATGTTGCGGCCCTCCCGGTAAAGCGCATTGGCTGCCTGCAAACCGATCAAGCCTCCACCCATGATGACAACGTCCTTCATCTTAGCGGCGGTCTTGACCAGTTTATCGGCATCGTCGACGGTTTTCAGGGTAAATACACCTGCCAGTTCTTCGCCGGGTATGCCCAGCGCTTTGGGTGAAGATCCGGTTGCAATCAGCAGATTGTCGTAGTCCAAAACTTCGCTATTGGCGAGGGTTACCTGCCGGTTTGGAGGATCGACCCTGGTGGCGGGATTTCCAAGGATCAGCTCAACACCATTCTGTTGATAAAAGCGCTCATCTGCAAGAAAGAGCGCTGACCTTTTGATTTTTTTAGAGACGTAATAGGGCAGCAGAACCGGCGAGTAGGCATAATGATTCTCGGCCGAAACCAATGTAATATTGCTCGTTGAATCATTTTCACGGATGACTTTGACCGCACTCAGGGCCGCGGCACTGTTGCCAAGGATCAGATGCCCTGGATGTTTGCGGGATGCTTTCTGATTCATCATTTACAAACTTTGCTAGCTTTTTTGGAAGGTATGTCGCTTGAGTGACGGCACTCAAAAACCAAAATTTAATATAAACAAAATACATGCCAATTTTTGAATCATTAAAATATTTAATAATTTAGAATAGTTATATTTTTTCGCAGCTACGAGTCAGGCCATTTCGATGCAAAATCGCATCACAATAAAAATAACTTCCTAAGATACTAAGAGATTTTTTGATGCAGTATAGCATCAACAATAAAAAATCAATAAATTATTTATTTTCAAATGTTTAATATTTATTTGATGCAATTTGGCATCGATGATAGGCAATTTAAGCTTTAATTCTTATAACTTATTGGATTATTTTAATATATTTATTTTCGGATATTCGATTGATTTTTGCTTTCGTTGATGGTTAAAACGTTAAAAACGGACAAACCTTAAAGAAAGGAAAATCACCATGGCCAAATATGGAATAAAAGCAGGTTTTGATTCAATGGCATCCAGTGGATTAAAACTGTTATCCAATGATGAACTCGATACCTTGCATTATGCCACGCTGCAGGTGCTTAAGAAAACGGGTATCAGGGTCGAGAGTCCGCAGGCAGCTGAACTTTTTCATTCCGGCGGTGCCTCGGTTCAGAAAAGTGATGGCTATTCCCTGGTGAAAATTCCGGCCCACCTGGTTGAGGACAGCATTCAATCCGCTCCCAGTACCATTACCTTTTATGGTCGGACGCATGAAGATGATTTTGTGGCCGAACCCAATCGTTTCAGTTTCCAGAACGTGGGCGTGGTTCCCAGTGTGATTGACTTAAAAAGTGGTGAAATGCGACCGTTTGCAAAGCAGGACAGTGCGGATGTTGCCAGATTATGTGATGCGCTGGATGAAGTTATGGTTTATGAGCGGGCAGGGCTGCCGACCGATTGTCCGCCTGAAAGCATCCAGTTGCATAACTGGGAAGCCATGCTGGCCAACACCTCCAAGCATATTTTGGGCTGTGCCGGTAGCGTCGAAAAATTCAACTGTATCGTTCAAATGGCTGCGGAGTGCTGCGGTGGCCTGGATACATTCAACGATCGGCCCTGCATCACCATGAATTTAACGGTCAGTTCCCCATTGTTCATCGTGGCGAGCTGCTCTGATATCGCTATGGCAGCTGCCCGCCAGGGCGTCAATGTGGTCGGCATCTCCATGACGGTGGCCGGGGGAACTTCTCCGGTGACGCTGGCCGGAACGCTGGTGCAATCCAATGCCGAGATTCTGAGCCTGCTGGTGCTCAACCAGCTGGCCAACAAAGGCGCGCCCTATACCTATTCACAGACCAGCATAATGATGGACCTCAAAACCGGTCTGGGTGCCCTCGGCGCCCCCGAAACCGGGCTGATCAACGCGGCCAGCGCCCAGCTGGCCCAATACTATCGATTGCCCTGCTGGATCGGGGGCGGAGGATATAACGACAGCAAGACCGTTGATGCCCAGGCCATTCTTGAAGGGACCATGAACGCCATGTTTTTAGCCCTTTCCGGCGGGAACCTGATTATGGGCGGCGGCAGCATCAACTCCATACTCACCTTTGACTATGCCAAAATGGTGATCGACCATGAAATGTTCCGTTACATTCGCAAGATGATCGAAGGTATCCAGATAAACGAGGAGACCCTGGCGCTTGATGTTATCGATCAGGTGGGGCCCGGCGGCAATTACCTGACCCATGACCATACGTTCGATCATATGCGCGAAATGTCTGAAGCCGGTCTTTTCTGCCGCACGGGTTATGAGCAGTGGGTTGGCGCAGGAAAGCAGGGGATGTACGAACGCGCCAGGGAAAAAGCAACAGAGCTGCTGTCCGGTCACGAGCCCAGGGCCTTGCCCGCAGGCGCTACCGATCGCGTGAAGCAGATCGTCGCTGCCTATGAAAAAGAAAAGGGTATTTAAATTCATTGGGTTGAGCCTGTTTCCCGTTGGCCGGTTTGCCGGTTAAAAGAAGACATTTTTCCTCTTTTACGGGCTCAACGGGCACAACGGAACAACACGCTCAACTGGCCAACCCAGAAGGTGATCTACTATTTTTAAAATATCAGTATATTTCAAACATGAGGGGCTATTTTGTAAGCTTTTTTAAAAAGACGCGAGCATTCTTGTGGCCTAATCTTGCTGCAACCTCCAAATTTTTAATCGCCTGTTTTTTATCCCCAAGTTTGTAGTAAGCCACTGCCCGGGCTAAATACGCAGCAGAAAAGGTTACATCCAAATCAATGGCGATTGAAAATGCATGAATTGCTTTTTGGGAATCACCAGATTTATATAAAGTAACGCCCTCACTGACCCAATCGCTTGCATTCAATCTGCCGATGGGCACGTCATTTTTTAAGGACTCTTCGTAGGCTCTGAACCCAAATCTGCATACGGTTCCTCCTTCCGCATTCATCTCAGCGCGATAAGGGCATTTTTCCCAGTTCAAACTAGTGCCCATGGCCCGCGGTCTCTTCGTCCACAGTACAGGCACCGTCACAATGCCAATTAAAAAAATCATTGATACCGGATACACGGCCATGGAAAAAGTCCAATTTTCAACGGCAAACAGGTTGACAATGGATCCTAAGGAAAACAAACTCCATGCCACCTTGCTTTCCGTTTCGGGCTGATACCAGGCCTTCCTTGCAGTTGGCAGTGTACCGAGAAGATTAATAATCAAATTAATCAGCAGGGCGCTCATCGGTGAATCGAAAATTTTCCACAGCACCAGGCTGATTGCCGCCCCGATCAGGCATTTTCGATCGAAAGTCGTCCACCCGCCGACACCGTGTCTGATGGAAAGAATAAAAACAATGGTTGAGCCAACCACATACCCGACGGGTGCCAGAAAGGCATAACTTGCACCGGCATCTCGATAGCTCAACGCAATGATGGTGCTGACGATCGCCCAGATGATCCAGCTTGCCCGATTGGGCTTTGTCTCCTTTCGCAATATCGACAGGATATAAGGAACATAGGCCGCAAGCGATATGATTCCGGCTAATTTACCGGCAATCGATGCGATATCATCCATGAAAAAGCCTCATCAGCGACCGATCATCAGCCCAAGTCAGCCAACAGTTGGTCGAAGGTTTCCAGAAAATGATCAATATCTTCTTTCTGGATAATCAAGGGGGGATCGAGGCGAAACACATTCAATCCCGGGCGCTTTGCCAGAATAAGCCCCTGTTGAATACATTGCACATACAGATCAGACAACACATCATCCGCAAGCGTATCTTCAAACTCGATGGCCAACATCAAGCCCCGGCCTCTGATTTCCTGAATAATTGAATATTTTTGCTTTAATTGTTGCAGTTCGTTTAAAAAGTAATCTGCAACCGTGTTACTTTTTTCAATTATTTTTTCTTTCTGCAGGGTTTTGATAACGGCCCTGGCGACCGCGCATCCGAGCGGATCGTTCTGATGAGACTGGTAGTAATAGAATGACTTGTTACTCAAATGCTCGATGATGTCCGGCGTCATCGCAATGGCGCTAACCGGATAACCGTTGCCCAGGCCCTTGCCCATGGAAACAATATCGGGGTTGATGTCATAATGCTGGAACCCGAACCATTTGCCGGTTCGCCCGAGCCCGGTTGTAATTTCATTGATCTGAATGAAACCATCATGCTGACGGATAAATTTTACGATATTTTGGATGAATGATTTTGGCGGGAACCGGACGAGACCTGACGAACTGCCGGGCTCAAATACAAATCCCCCGATGCGGTCAAACGGAATTTCTAAAAGATAGCGACATTCCGGGTCGCAGTCTTCCGAAGAATTGCAGGTCGTGCATTTATGCCAATCAAATAGAACCCATTCATCCTGGCGCTTGCTTCCGGCCGAGCCATAGGACCCCAGAAAGGAATCGGAAAGGGTGAGGATCAGCGGTTTGGCCGTAATTTTATGCAGCGCCTGGACGCCGAATTCTACCGCCTCACTTCCCGAGCTCAGGAATACGCACTTGCCATCCGGCATTTTTAAAATGTCCAATACCGCCTTCGATGCCTGTTCCATAACGGGATTTGCGTAGCAGTACCCGGAATGCGCGAGTATGCCGGCCTGTGCTCGCATGGCATCATTAATTTGAGGGTGGCAATGCCCGAGCGCCAGACACCATATCCCAGATTCCAAATCGAGATATTTACGGCCGTCAGCGTCATACAGGTAGCAGCCTTCGCCTTTGACAATATCCGGCAGCACCAGCGGATGTTTGTTGCACCAGAGTACGTGATCCATGTGTCATAACCTTTTTTATGAACGTTACTCATTTTCTACTATTAGTTATCTTAAGAATAGTAGATTATCTAATCAGGTTTGCCGGTTGCCGGTTGAGCCGGTTTGCCCGTTAAAAATGGAATAATTTCTGATTTTACTTAACCAGACAACCCGCGAACAGGCCAACGGGAAACGAAACAGGGCGCTCAACCAAACAACCTTAGATGCATTTTTGAGATCGGTTCTATTTTGGGTATTCGTGTTTTAAGCCTTTGCTGTCAAACCAGGATTTCTCCACACGCTTGAGTTCTCCTACCAGATTTTCGGGCAAGGGGTTGGGTTGGTGGTTTTGTAAGATGTCAATGGTTCTCTGGTTTAGCAGGTCTTCAGCGTCTTTTGTATCGGGTTCCTTTTCAAAACTGCGATCAAAAATCTTCGGGTTCCAGAATTTTCGAAAATGGTTAAAGGTATGATCTTCTGTAATGTAGCTGCTTTCCGGTCCCAGCCGGTCGATCAAATCGAGCGCAAGGGTTTCTTCATTGATTTCAATGCCGCCCATCAGCACCCTGACCATATCAATTACTTCGTTTGTCAATACCGTAAGTTCCGGAGATACCATTTTATCGTGATACATAATTCCCACATCGTGAACGAGGTCGGCCCCCGTAAGGGCAGAGGTCATTATCTGGTAGGTGATTTCTGAACCTGCCTGGACGCCGACAACTTCGGCATCGGTGCAGCCTGCCGTGCCGAATGCCGGGATTTTGTAATGATGGAAGAGCTCTGTCAAGGCCCCAACCATCAGGCTCATCTCCGGGGCGCCAAAAGAGAAAATACTCGTTTTCATGTCCATCACAGAAGGCAGCGAGCCGCAGATAACCGGCGTTCCGGGATTTTTGATCTGCAGAACAACCAGCTGGCTCAGCGCTTCTGCATTCGCAATGGCCAAACAGCCGGCAAAGGTCGCCGGAACCGTCGCCCCCAGCATGGGCATGCTGTAAACGACATTCGGAATCCCTTTTTCGGCGCAGACAAGGCTCTTCTCCATGGCCTCCTGTCCCTGGATCAAGGGGCTTACCGGCTCGGAAGAGCCGACGAAAAACGGCTTTTGCCTCAAACGATCCTCGCCGCCGGCAACGATGGCGCAAAGCGATATGGCGTCCTGCAAACCTGCGACGGTTACATTTTCGGCAACAATCGGCTTGTGGCTGTTGAGGATGCACTGCAGCACGCTGACTCTCTCCGCCAGTTCTCCGGGTAAGGCGGCGTAACCGGGGCAGGTGAAAAACCATTCGATATTGGGAAGGGCATCGGCGATCCGGATATGGTCAATGATGTCCTGAACCTGAAATGACCTGCTCTGGCGCGTATGGGGGTCCAGATAGTTCATGCTATCGGGCTGCACGCCAAAGTGCGCGCCGGTCATGCCATTGAGGACAAATGCCGGTTCGCCGTCGCGCGTGTACAAGGTAACCATTTTGGGCGCATCTCTGATGGCCGCATCGACCAAATATCCGGGGATCTTGACGCGCTTCGGATTGGTCACATCCGCGCCGGCCTCCCCTAAAATATCAATCGCCTGCTGGCACTTGAAAGCCACACCGGTTCTTTCCAGAATTTGGAGGGTGGCGAAATGTAGTTCCTCTATCTGTTTAACAGATAAGATGCGAAACTGTGGGCTGCCGTATTGTAAATAGTTTGGACGCATGATGGTTACCTATTTATTTTAAGTTTCAGGTGTCAGGTGTCAGGTATGCAGGCGCTGACACCTGAACACTGACACCTGAAACCACTTCTAGTCAGTGGCCAGGTTCTTGATCAAATGCTCATATACGATCTTCGCTTTCCTCAATTCCTCAATGCTGATGGACTCATCGGCAATATGCGCGTCATCCTCTATACCGGGCCCCAGCCCTATGGTGGGAATCTTTCTTTTCCCGGCGGTTTCTGAGCCGTTTGTACAGAATCCCCAAAAACCAAACTTGAGTTCTAACCCCGCTGCGGTTACGCCGGCCTCTGCCGCTTTAACCAGGGGCAGGTCCCTTTCAACTTTCCAGGCCGTAAATAGACGCGGGGCCTCAATTACTTTTCCCGTGTACGCCTGGACCGTATCCCGGGTTACCGTAAGAGAAAAGGCACGGTCATCAATGCGTTTGAGCACGTTAAGGATTTGATCGAGAATGACTTCCTCAGTTTCCCCCGGCAGGGTGCGCCGGTCGAAACGGACCGTGACCTGTGGGGGAATAAGGGAGATCGATGGATACGGATTGCTGGTGATGTCCGTTGCCACAAGGATGGCTTCCCCCATTAACGGATCTTTCGGCAATTTGATTTTCTCAAGTGCATCTAACGCCTTTGCAGCCAGTTGAATAGGATTTTTCCCACGATCAGGAAAAGCCGCATGGGCGGGAATTCCTTCGACGGTCAGCAAAATTTCGGCCCGACCCTTTTGGCCCAATTTAATGGTTAAATTCGAAGGTTCACAGATCACGACCTGCTCGGGCCTTACGCTTTCGACAACGGCGCCAAGCGCCGCGCCTTCTAAAGTTTCCTCCAAAACCGTTGCACTCACTGCCACCTGACGGCTGAGCCGGCCGGATTTTGCAGCTGCGGCAGCGCCGCAAATGACCGCAGCGAGCGCCCCTTTCATGTCCGTGGAACCCCGACCGTAGAGACGACCGTCAACGATCTCCCCTCCAAATGGATCCATGCGCCATTCACCTGCAACCGGAACCACATCCATGTGCGCATCGAATAGCAATGCGGTTGTTTCTGCTTGCGGGCCCACAAACCCGACGACATTTCCCAACTCGTCTCTGTATACATTGCGGAAACCGAGCATATTCATGGCATCTTCGACTCGGTCTGCCACCTCACTTTCGGCGCCCGAAAGGCCGGGGGTTTGAACCAGTCTTTGCGTTAGCTCGATTTCATCAAAACTCATAACCACAACCCTTCCTTGCTGTTTGTTAAAACTTCAACACCATCTGCACCGACCAGGAGATTTTGCTCGGCTGCCGCCGTGCCGATATTTTCAAGCGACAGAAATTTCTCAACGGCCAGAAACATCCCCTCCTCAATGGTGAGTTCTTCTCCTGAAATAAGCCAGGGTCGCTCAAACCCTAAACCCAATCCATGCCCCCAAAGTACAGGGTAAGAACCCGTAATTTGCCCGGGGGTTCCTTTTTTTGCAGTGGTCACACCCAGAGACGCCAGGATGCTGTCTCCGTATTCAACCATCTCCTGGGCCGAAACGCCGGGCTTGATAAAATCAATAACGTTTCCTAAAGCCCCATGGACGGTATCCATTAGTCTGCGCTGTTCTTCGGACGCCTCCCTGATAACATACGTCCTGCCGAATTCGGAAAGATATCCGTCCACGACGATACCTAAATCGATCTTGACCATATCACCTTCAGATAAAATTCGCTTGGAAAAGCCGGGCTGCGCCTTTGAGGTATAAGCATGGGCTAAATCCCCCGAGGATACGGCACAAAAAGGAATGCCCGCGCCTTCAGCGGCTGCCACGGAGTAGGCTGCAGCCACTGCATCCGCTTCGGTTATTCCCGGCCGCAGGGCCTGGTAAAAGGCATCGATCGCTTTGCGGTTGAGCGCACAAGCGGATCGAATACATTCCTTTTCCGCTTCACTCTTTATACGCTTCATGCGGTCCAGCTCCGCTTCGACCTCTACCCAGTTAATGCCGGGGAATTTATCAACGACATAACGCCAATGACAGGCCGGGAGAACATCGAAGCCGATTAAGCCCACATCGCCGGCTGACAGATTCAGTTCCTCCATCGCATCGGCCAGGGTTTGATTAAAATCCCCGGAGTAAGAGATTTTGTCGGCACAGATCCCTTTTTTCTCACAATCCGGCGTGCTCACACAAAGAATCGTTTCACCGCTTGCGCTCATTACGAGCACCGTATGTGCCCGCCCTGACCAGTGGGGCAAATTCCCGGGTAAATAGACATAGGGTTGATAGTGGCCCGTCAGGTAAAAGACATTATAATGGCGATCATAGGTGAATCCGCCCCGCGATACGACAATAACACCCTGAAGATCCCTGTCCGCTAAAATTTTGCACATCTCAGCCTGTCTGTGCTGATATTCCTTTAATTCAATGCCCACTATTATCCTCCTAAATCGTTTTTTCTAAATATTGCCTGAAAATAAATAAGAATTTTGTGTTATTTAATTGCCGCTTACCAGGCCAGATCGTGTTTCTTCATTTTGCGCACGACGGTCGATTGATTTATTCCCAAAAAACCGGCCATCTCTCGAGTCGTTTTAAAGTTCGTCATGGCGTTTTGCAATAGCTTTTTTTCAAAAGCACTTGTTTCTTCCGGCAAACTCATCTGGCTGCCGAATTTCTGACTGTAATCACTTTGCTCAAGGACAGATGTCTTTAAATTTCTCAAAATATAGTCATCTAATGAATCCATTTCACTCATCATGACCGCTATTTTAATCATGTTTTTCAGTTCGCGGACGTTACCGGGAAACGCATACGATTTAATTTGCTCCATGGCACTCGGAGAAATGCTGCGCCGCTGTGCGTATTGCCGATTATATTTATCCAACAAATGGTTTACTAACTCGAAAATATCGTCCGGCCTGGCGCGCAAGGGCGGAATATGCATCACAAACGAATTTAGCCGGAAGAATAAATCCTGACGAAATTTGCGCTGGCGGCTACGGGCTTCAAGGTTGCGGTTGGTGGCGGCAATGATAGTGCAGTCAACCTGTTTTGGCTTAATGCTGCCGAGGCGCATAATTTCATGGTCGTCCAGGTATTTTAAAAGCTTGGCCTGAACCGAGAAGGGCAGGTCGCCGATCTCATCTAAAAAGAGGGTACCTTCATGGGCCAGTTCAAAAAGCCCGATTTTGCCGTGCTCCCGGGCACCGGTAAACGCCCCTTTTTCGTAGCCGAAAAGCTCGGCCTCCAACAGGGTTTCGGGCAGCGCCGCACAGTTGATCTGGATAAACGGTTTCTTTTGCCGACTGCTGTATTGATGGATGAATTTCGCCAGAAGTCCCTTTCCGGTGCCGGTTTCACCCAGAATCAGAATATTGGAGGCCTCCATTTTGGCAAGCTTAACCGCAACCCTCAGCACCTGCCGCATCTCTTCGCTTTTGGCTATGATTTGCTGTTCTTTCAATTCCAGGAGGCTTAACTCGACCAGTTCGTCTTTGAATCTTTCCGTTTCCATGCGGGTTTGCGCCAATTTTTCTTTGATTATATTCAGCTGGGTCATGTCGCGTTCATTGACCACCACCAGCGAAATGCGCCCGTTTTCATCGAATACCGGTGTTCCCGTAACCAGTAAATACTTATCCGTCTTTTTGAGGTATTGCAGCAGGCTGACCTGCCGTTGGGTCTCCAGCACTTCCAGGGTTGCCGATCGATCCATCAGACCTTCTTGCACAATTTCACGAACATTTTTTCCGACAACGTCTTTGGCCTTAATGTCGTTGATCTTTTCAGAAGCCCCATTGATTTTGATTATTTTGCCGCTGCCGTCGCACAGCCAGATCCCGTCCGAGGAAGATTTGAAAATGGCTTCCAGTTGAACATTCAATCGCCGGTAGGATTCAAGCTGCCGGGCAGAATCCTCGAAGTCCTGCATTTTTTGAAAAGTAGCCATTGCTCCCAGTATGCGTTGATCTTCCAGAATGGGGGTGACGCTGACCACCAGACTTACTTTTTTTCCGACAATGTGTCGCCCCAGTTGAGACTCGCCGCTTGCCAGGCATTTTGTAACCAGGCGCCCGCTCATCGGTAAAACTGCCCGGATATGAGAGCCGACAATCCTTTTTTTATCCAATTTCAGGATGTTCGACGCTTGAGGGTTGATCAGAACAATCTGCCCGCTGGCATCGGTGGCGATGACACCGTTGCTGCTGGAGGCAAAGATATGCGCGTAGGTTATTTTTTGTGCCATGGGATCCTCATTGAGTAAATATTGGAAAAGATCATTCGGGTTTGTGATCGGAATCGCACGCGATGATGGGCGGCTTGATATTCTGGGTAACAGTTTATGCGCCGCCGGTCAAATGATTGGACAGAAACGTTTAAGCGGTCAATGGGTTGTTTTTGAATTACAAATCGAGAGAGCACTTCAGGATGGGCAAAAGTGATTCGGCTTTGAATCAACCCTTTTTGAGTTTTCAAGTCATAATAATAACCCCGGTTTAGTTAGAAATAATCATTAGTAGCGGACTCTTGTGCCAAAACCGCTGCCAACGGCCGGATTAATAGCGATCCATTTTTGAATCAAACGAATGAAAACAGGCTCCTCCGGAATTCAATCCCTATCACCTGTCCATACCGCGATGCCGAAGCGATTCTCTTTTAATGAATTGATATAATTAAATTTAATTTTTTAGAGTACCTTTTTGGGCGAATGAGGGCTCCCGATAACAGTCAGTTGAAAAAAAAATTAAACTGGCGCCCTTCTTGCAATTTCCAGTTCGTTTTAGATTTAAATTTGGTTAATAAATAGCATTCAAATAGTTAACTCAAAATAAAAATTAGAATTCGCTTGAAAAGATTATCGCATTAGTGATAGGGGATACTACTATGTATGATCGGATGCACCTGTTAGACAGGAAAGACTTCGATAAAATCCATCATGCGACCCTTGAAATCTTTAAGGATGTCGGCATCGCCTTCCATGAGCCCGAGGCCCTGGAAATATTCAGTGGCGCCGGCGCCCGTGTCGATGGCAATGTCGTGTTTATCGGCGAAGGCCTGGTCGACAAAGCACTGAAATCAGCCCCTGCCGAATTTCAGATCGAAGGCCGCAATCCTGAAAAAAGCGTTACCATCGGGGGCCAAAACCTGGTCCTGGCCCCCGGATACGGCAGCCCCTTTATGGTCACCGCAGACGGCGAGCAGAGAGAAGCCGTCATGGAAGATTATGACAATTTCTGCAAGCTGGTGCAGACTTCCAAATACATCGATATGAACGGCTGTCTGATGGTAGAGCCCTCGGATCGACCGGCCGAGACGGCGCACCTGGACCAGGTTTTTTCCAATTTTGTTTTATGTGACAAACCCTGTCTGGGTAGCTCGGTATCCCGCCAGGCGGCGATTGATTCGATTGAAATGGCCGCAATCGCCTGGGGCGGAAAAGACAAAATTCAAGACCGACCCGTCATGATGGGCATCATCAGCTCACTATCACCCCTGCAATATTCCGCTGAAATGGCCGGTGCCCTGATCGAATATGCGCGCCACGATCAGGCCAACATGGTGGCACTCTTGATGCAAGCCGGCGCCACCGGCCCGGTGACCCTGCCCGGTCTCCTGGCGGTTCAGAATGCGGAAGTCCTCGCCGGTATCATCCTGGCGCAACTGGTGAATCCCGGGTCGCCGGTTATTTACGGGACGACCTCAACGATCACCGAGATGAGAACCGGAGGCCTTGCCATCGGGGCGCCCGAACTGTCCATGATTCAAAACGCGACCATGCAGATGGCCCAATTTTACGGCCTGCCCAGCCGGGGCAGCGGCGGCCTTACCGATGCCCATTTTCCGGATATGCAGGCCGGTATTGAGTCCACCTTGGCGCTTTCCCAAACCATCATGAGTGGCGCCAACTTCATTTTACACGCCTGCGGTATTCTGGGGTCTTATATAGCCATGAGTTATGAAAAATTTCTGGCGGATGAAGAATTATGCGGG